>JBDTKK010000068.1:0-5645 GCA_039935335.1 Chitinophagaceae bacterium | reverse complement strand
TAGGGAAGTAGTTCATGATATTGTGGCGGAACTTTCTTAAATAAAAAATGGCCGCATCATCCGACGCGGCCATTTTTATTTTCTATTAGGTTTCAGGCTGGCGGGAGTAATGCGATTCCTACAATTTCAAATCATGCTTCCCGCCTTTGCGTCTGCTTTGCGTCTTTGCGCGAACGAGTTTAAAATCGCTCCAATCCACTAAAGAAGAAATCTCCTTCTATCTCGGCGTTGTCATCGCTATCAGAGCCATGAACGGCGTTCTCGCCCAAAGAAGTTGCATACTTTTTACGGATAGTTCCTTCTGCCGCTTCAGCAGGATTGGTAGCACCAATCAAAGTGCGGAAATCAGCTACTGCATTGTCTTTTTCAAGGATAGCAGCCACGATAGGACCACTGCTCATGAATTCTGTCAACTCGCCATAGAAAGGGCGTGCAGCATGTACTTCGTAAAATTTCTTTGCTTGCGCTAATGAAATGTTGGTGTATTTCATTGCTACAATGCGGAAGCCACCCGCGTTTATCATTTGCAGGATGTTGCCGATATGCCCGTTTTGCACTGCATCAGGCTTAATCATAGTAAAGGTTCTGTTCGTTGCCATTTTTTTAGTTTAATTTTTTTCTGAAAACGGCGCGAAGGTAGGGGAAGATTGAGTTTAGAATGATACCGAATTCAATGCAAAGGCAATTTTAGGAAGTCTTAATCCTTACAGGAAGGAAACGCCTCCGCCTTAAACCCATTTATCTTCGCCGCCATGACGATGAAGCCCATTGCGGAAGCTCAAGCCCTACTTGCTACGCCAAAAAGGATTTTTATTACTACGCACCACAAGCCCGATGGTGATGCCATTGGGTCTATACTTGCCTTGTATCATTACCTCGTTTTGAAAGGCCATAAAGTGACACCAGTCGCACCGAGTGAAGTACCTGATTTCTTGGAATGGTTGCCCGGCGTGGAGCATGTAATTAACTACGAGGAAAGACCTGCTGACGCGCAACAAGCCTTGAGTGAAGCGGAAATAATTTACTGTCTCGACTTCAACGATTATAATCGCGCCAAACTGCTGGAATCCTTACTGGAAGCAGCTTCTGTGCCAAAGTTGTTGATAGACCACCACCTTTTTCCAAAGCCTGTTTGGGATTATGGTACCAGCGACCCAACAAAAAGCAGCACCTGCGAAATGGTGTATGATTACATCAATCAATGTGGCGACAATGCCCTTATCAATCTCGATATTGCCACTTGTTTATACACCGGTGCTATGACCGATACGGGCTCGTTTCGATATCCGGTCACTACAGGCGACGTGCATCGGATGCTTGCAGATTTAAAAGACAAAGGACTCGTTCACGCCCCAATTCATGAAGCGGTTTTTGATTCATGGAGTGCCAACAGGATGCGCTTTGTGGGCTATATGCTCATTGAGAAAATGGAAATTTTCCCGCAGTGGAATGCAGGATTGATTGCTATTTCCCGAAAAGATTTGAAGCTGTTTGACCTTAATACCGGAGATACAGAGGGCTTAGTTCAATATCCGCTTTCCATTAAAGGCATTCGCTTTTCTACACTCATTACCGAGCGTGCCGACGAAGTAAAAATGTCTTTCCGGAGCAAAGGCGATTTCAACGTCAATGAATTTGCCCGAACTTATTTTCAGGGCGGCGGCCATTTCAACGCATCCGGTGGTAAATCTTCCGAAAGCCTTAACGACACCATTGTTCGTTTTAAAGAGATTTTATCCGAATTTCACCCCCGCTAAAAAAAACAGCAAACTCACCCTCAAAATACAACATGGTAAAAAAGTACCTAACGCTTGCACTCGCGGGCGCAACCAGCATCGCCGTAACCTCCTGCAATGCTCAAAATGGCGGTTTTAAAACCCTTCCCAGTGGCCTCCAATACAAGATTGTGAAGGACGCACCGGGCATTCAAAAGCCTGCAATTGGCGACTACATGGAGTTCCACATCAAGAGCTTTGTGAGAATGAACGGCAAGGATTCTATCTTGTTCGATTCCCGCGTGATGAACAACAATCAACCTGTTCCTTTTCAGGTAGCACCTCCAGCGTTCAAGGGCGACCTTGCCGAAGGTTTTCAACTGCTTTCTCAAGGTGATAGCGCGGTATTTAAAGTGCCAGTTGACTCTATCCTGAAAGCTGGAAACCAAGCTTTGCCTTGGATGAAAAAAGGTAAGAATCAGTTTATCGAATACACCGTTGCCGTAACCACTGTGAAGACTGCCGACCAAATGCACAAAGAGCAGGAAGAAGCAGCCGGCAAGCAAGTTGGTATAGACGAGCAAATCATCAAAGACTACATCGCCAAGAACCATATCAATGCACAGCGTACGCCGTCAGGCATGTATTACACCATTGAAAAAATGGGAACCGGCGCGAAAGCTATTCAAGGTGATAGCGTGTCTATGAACTATACAGGCATGACGCTTGATGGTAAGAAATTTGACTCCAACATAGACCCTGAATTCCACCACGTACAGCCTTTCTGGTTCAACCTCGGCGTAGGTCAGGTGATTAAAGGTTGGGACGAAGGAATTGCTTTGATGCCAAAGGGCAGCAAGGGTACTTTGATTATTCCTTCAACAATGGCTTATGGCGCACAAAGCCCTACACCATTGATTCCTGCAAACTCTGTATTGATGTTTGAAGTGGAAGTGAAGGACGTGAAAGGAAAGAAGTAAAATTCTCTTGCCGTCGTGGCAAAATGATATGCAGGCTGTTTCCGCAAGGAGGCAGCCTGTTTTGTTTAAGTCAAAAGGTAAAAGTCAAAAGGTAAAAATCTGTGGTTGTGGTGTTAGAGATGTTGACCTGAAAAAGAAGTCCGACAAGCTTACCTTCCGAAAGCAAACTCAACTCTTGGTGTTTCTGAAACGATTTCGGGACAGGATATTGCCGGCATGCGCCCAGAAAGCCTTTGTCAACTGCACAAATATTCGGACGAGCAATTACGCGCCTGACCGCAAGTAATACCATTTAGACACCTATTTGGCGCTAGACTCTTACTCGGTCAACCCGAACTTGTTTCGGGTTCTATTGTGCCAACGAATATGATAGATGCCGAAATGAATCGGCATGACGACACTACCTAATCGAAGTTTGCTGCTTTTTAGGTGTCTAAACGTTATAATCAGTGGAAATCTGATTTTGGAAGTAGATCCCCAAACAACTTCGGTCGCATTAGTGAGCTTACTAGTAGGCTGTCATTGCGGGCACGCGCCTAGAGAGGCTTCTGTCTTCTGCGAAAATCTCCGGAGGCGCACGACCCGCAATCTCATGTCGGCGCAAAGGCCAATCGCGAGGTGATTTTGCAGAAACTGGATTACCTTCATCAAATCCTGTTGCCGCAGGCTTTGTTGAAAAGGCGGAAGATTTATTGTGGAGTAGTACGAGAGACTATGCAGGAAGAAAGGGTTTATTGGAAGTGATAGTTTTAATTGAGTTTTAAGAGAGATGAAAACGACATGCGATCCCCTACAAGCAGGCCAACGCTACGAGAGCCACGCGCCATGCTTGCGGGAGCGGGGAAACAGAAAGAAGACTCTCTAATGATGCTGAAGCAAAAGGTTATCAGACCGGCGAGTCGACAGTAAATTCACAAGTCGAACAATTAGAAAATTGCCAATATATTAAAGAATAATCCATGAATAATGAAGTGTTTATTAATTTTAATTTTATGTTTACTTTATTTTCCTTCAAAATCTCAAATTGGGACAAAGAGCTCGCATATTCCTCCTAATTACATTGCAGAAAAGAATAGGATAGACAGTATTTTTATGAAAACCATTTACGATAAAGATTCTGTTGAAGCCCATCTTACAATTGAAGAAAAGCAGAATATCCTTTTTCAATCTTACCTTCACAAACTAAGATCTTCACTTCATAATAAGAAAATGCCTTTATTTTTTTTAGACAAGTGTCTCGACTTGAATAATTTATTGTATTGTCGTATTAACTCAGAAATGACAAGATCATTAAGAAAAGACTTAATTGATAGCCTAAAATTGAGCGAAAGGTCAGTATTGTATTCTTTATATAAGTATAGATATAGCTCATTTAAACACGATTTATGTACAAGGAAATATAATGGAATTATATTTTCTAATATGTCTTCTTTTGAGCTGTTGTTATTAAAAAATCAAAATAGATAAGTTCTCCCCGCTCCCGCAAGCATGCCATATGTAATTGATTACAACATATCAGAAAGACAAGGAAGGTATCCTTTTTTTGAGGTGCTCCCGCAAGCATGGCGCGTCAGCCCTCGCGTGGCCTGCTTGTGGGAGAGGGAAGGAAGTAGTATTTTGTTTCCAAAAAATAAATGAGCAGAAGTTACCGTTTTAGTCCTACAGCGCCACTACACTTTGTAAGTTTCGCAACGGTGGGTTGGGTGGATGTTTTTACAAGAGTGGTTTATGAGTCTATCACCGTGGCGCGTGTCCGCACGCGTTCACTTCCGATTTTAGCTACATGCTAAAATCGTCCATCATCTAAAATCGTCCATCACCTGAAATACTCCATCGCCAACTTGCCCCCACAAAACCTATACTCCCGCGCCTCATTAGAAGCCACAATAATGGTCTTTCCCGCGCCAAAACGTTCTATCCAATCAAGGTATTGCTGCACGCCGTTTTCATCCAGATTAGTGCAAGGTTCGTCGAGGAGTAGGAGCGCGGCTTCGGAGAAAATAGCCTGCGCCAGTTTCACGCGTTGCTTCATGCCCGAGGAGAAATCGCCAATCGGTTTGTTGGCTGCACGGACCAAACCCGTCTCTTCAATAATGCTGGAAATGCTACAGCCTTGCAGCGGCTTTTTAAAAGAAAAATGAAACTCAAAGAATTCCTGTAGCGTCAATTCTTCAGGCAAATCCATGCCAGGTGCGCAAAAGGAAACTTGACTGAAAGTAGCGGTGGGCGGTAGTTCTACATCTTTAAGAAAATGCTTTACACCACCTTCAGAAGCCGTTTGCATGCCTGCAATAATTCGGAGCAAAGTGCTTTTACCACTACCATTTTTCCCTAAGATAGCCGTGCGACTTGCGGGCACAAATTCCTGCGAAATGTTTCTAAATACCCAGTGTCGCTGATAGCGTTTGCCGAGTTTGTCAAGCCAAATCTTCATTCGTTCTACGGGTGTATCCGCGCATGATGCCGCGACCGGTATCGCGGATAAAGGAAATAATTTCGTCGCGCTCATCACTCACCGGAATGTCGGCTTCAATAATGCCCAAAGCCTTGCTGGTACTGTATCCGCGCACATACAAGATGCGGTAGATGTCGAGGATATGGTTGATTTTCTCGGTGGTATAGCCACGTCGTTTTAGGCCAATACTATTCACGCCCACATAACTTAAGGGTTCTCGTGCAGCCTTCACATACGGTGGCACATCCTTCCGCACCAAAGAACCTCCGGTAACGAAGGCGTGGGAGCCGATGCGAACAAATTGTTGCACGGCTGTAAGCCCCGCCAATACCACGTTGTCGCCGATAGTGATATGTCCGGCAAGGGTGGTATTGTTAGAAAAAATGCAGTAGTCGCCAATCTCGCAATCATGGGCAATATGCGTATAGGCCATGATGAGGCAGTGCTTGCCAATCCTCGTACAGTTTCTGTCTGCAGTACCTTTATTAATGGTCA
>JBDTKK010000067.1:0-6876 GCA_039935335.1 Chitinophagaceae bacterium | reverse complement strand
GTCGGTAAAGTCCTTCCTCCATGCCGCGAATAATATTATCGCGAATGGCTGCTATGTCTTTGTCTAAAAGTTTGGTTCTAAATAAGGCATACGTCTCTGGGAAAAATCGTTGTAATTCCAGTAGTGCTAGCGGATTTATTTGGCGGAACATTTGGCTCATCACGGCATTGACGCGTACCAGACCTTCCACCGCATTTTCCGAATTATTGATAATGTCAATAAAATAATCTTGAAGCTGTTGCTGGTGCCATACCATGGCTGCTTTCACCACTTCTGACTTAGAAGCAAAATGCTGGTAAAGAGTCTTCTTGGAAACACCTGCTTTGCGGGCAATATCATCCATGGTGATGGTCTTGAAACCAAATTGGCGGAAGGACTCCGTAGCCACAGAAAGTATTTTAGTCAGTACATCCATTTTTTAAAGAGGCGCAAAACTACAGAAACTTTTTTGAGTAAAATAGTTTCCAAGATAAAAAATCTTATGCTAGAAAGAAATAGGTGAAGTAATCAAATGAGAATACTATGTTTGGTATTCACCCCAAAAAACTTTTCATCTCATGAGTTTCGTTTCAGACTTCAAAGCATTTGCATTAAAAGGCAATGTCATTGACCTCGCCGTCGGCGTAGTAATTGGTGCCGCCTTCGGCAAGATAGTTACGGCGGTAGTAGATGACGTGATTATGCCTTTAATTGGCACCGTGACTGGCGGCGTGAAATTCACGGATAAGTTCGCAGTACTTGAGCCCGGAAAAGATGGTGGAACCAGCTATAAAACCCTAGAAGAAGCGAAAACTGCGGGTGCCAATGTATTGGCCTACGGCCATCTCATCCAGAGTATTGTTGATTTCCTCATTGTTGCTCTATTCATTTTTATTGCAGTAAAGCAGATTGCGAAGCTTTATAAGGAAAAAGCGCCCGCTCCGGCTCCTGTTCCCGAAATCTCCAGCACGGATAAATTGCTCATGGAAATCCGGGATTCTTTGAAGAAATAATTCCAGAACGCTCGGCCTTTACAGGCATTTTGATAAGCGATAAAGCGCAACTTTGTCCCTTATTTTTATGTCTATTCACAAGCACCAAATACTCGCAGACCTTCGTCGTCGCAAAGCCAATGGCAGCCCCGCGTTTGCCGTGCTTGCCGACCCCGATAATATTGCCCCAAACGGTATGGAAGCTCTTGCCAAACGCTGCAACAATGCAGGTGTCGATTATTTGCTCATGGGCGGTTCGCTCATCCTCAATAGCCAACTCGATGCATGCATTCAACGCTTCAAAGCGGAGAGCGATATCCCTGTGATTCTATTTCCCGGCTCGCCCGCACAAGTCACTTCTTATGCAGATGCACTATTGTTTTTGTCTCTTATTTCAGGTAGAAATGCAGAGCTTTTAATTGGCCAGCATGTCGTCTCTGCACCGGCAGTGAAAGCTAGTGGATTGGAAGTGATAAGTACTGGATACATGGTGATTGATGGCGGCGTACCGACCACCGTTTCCTACATGAGCCATGCCGCACCCATTCCGGCAAACAAACCAGATATCGCGCTATGCACTGCTTGGGCGGGAGAATTATTAGGCAAACATGTTTTGTACATGGATGCAGGCAGCGGTGCAAAGCATCCAATCAGCGAAGAAATGATTCGGAAAGTGAGTGGCCATACCGAAATTCCCTTGTTTATTGGCGGCGGCATTCGTACTCCCGAAGGTGCTAATAAAGCAGCAAACGCAGGTGCAACGGTGGTGGTGGTAGGCAATGCAATTGAAAGTAATCCGAGCTTGATTAATGAGTTGAGTGATGCGGTGCATGGCGTGCAACAAATTGCCTGAAAGCCTTTTAGGAAAGGGGTTATGGGCAATTAGGCAAAAACAATACAGCAAAGCTTTCCAATCCAAATACCTTCAAAAGCTTAAAAGTTCAAAGTATATGACAAACACAACTTGGGTGGCTGATGCTATGCACAGCGAAATTGGATTCAAAGTCAAACACCTAATGATCTCAACGATCACAGGGAAGTTTGGAACTTTTGACGTTTCAGTACAAACACAGGATGATGATTTCAGCACCGCTAATATCTCGTTCTCGGCAGATGTCGCCAGCGTATCCACACATCAGACCGACCGCGATAATCACCTAAAATCACCCGATTTTTTTGATGTTGCCAACTTTCCAAAAATCTCATTCACTTCTACTGGCATGACTAAGAAAGATGATGGAGAATATGACTTGACAGGAAACCTGACCATTCGCGATGTTACAAAATCGGTAAGCCTGAAAGTAGAATTTGGCGGCATTGCCAAAGACCCGTATGGCAATACCAAAGCTGGTTTCACGGTAGAAGGAAAAATCTCTCGCGCAGAATTTGGATTGAAAACCTCCATCCTAACAGACACCGGCGGGGTGGTTATCGGCGATGAAATAAAAATCCATTGCGAACTGGAAATGCTTAAAACAGTGGCATAATTGATTGAGGCCAGAAAAACCTACAATAGAAGTATCCTAAGCACATTCCCTTTAAAGACTAAAACACCCTTTGCGCAGACTATCTTCCGGTAGTCTGCTCTTTTTATTACAGCCATTTAACAAGACCAGACTTTTCAAGGACTTTCAAAGGGTTAATTTTATCGACTCATGATGCCGCTTCGCCCTTTACGTTTTGCCTTGCTTTGGCTGGGGATGCTCGCCATTAGCAGCGTTCCGGCATTGGCTCAAGAGGCCGACACCAGTTCCTTTCTTTCAAAATTGGTACATGTGGATGCGCTTCCCAAGACCATAGCCGATTTTCAACAAGCCTACAAACAAGCTCCAGGAAATGTGGATGCTTACAATGACTTACTGGAAGCATTGATGAAGGAAAAAGATTACAAAGAAGCAGAGCAACTCATCGCGAAACAACAAGGCTACAATAACAGTCCCGTACTGAACATAGACATGGGCAATGTGCTTGCCGCAGCGGGAAAAAGGAGGAAAGCCGAAGAGCAATATGATGCCGCCGTACAAGCTGTAAATGGGGAGGAAATCCGCTCGCAACAATTGGCCAATGCCTTTAGTAGCGCGGGTCGCGACGATTATGCCATCAAAGTCTATGAACGCAGCCGCAGCATTCTTCAAAACCCTTACTACTTCGCAAATCAACTCGCAAGACTTTACGCAAAACAAGGAGATGTAGATAAATCTTTGGATGCTTTGCTTTCGGGAATGCCCGCACAATTTGGTGGTCCGGATGAAACAAAATCGATGATGCTGGAGTTGCTCGGCACTGATGCAGGCAAACTCAAGATGGCGCAAAAAGAACTCATAAAGCGCATCAACCTCTCGCCCGACAATACTTATTACACCGATTTGCTCACCTGGCTTTATACCCAAAAAGGCGATTGGGATGGCGCACTCATTCAGGTAGAAGCTTTAGATGAACGCACGAAAAGTAATGGCCAGAAAATATTGGTCTTCGCACAACAAGCGGCCAAACAAAAGCAATATCCTGTTGCCATAAAAGCATTAGATGTCATCATTGAAAAGGGTAAAGAACAGCCGTATTACGCCATGGCCCGAGGGCAAAAAATTGGGCTGGCGCAAATGCAGTTAGAAGATAATGCCGCTTATACAAAAGACGATGTCGCCGCGCTGGTAAAGGGTTACAGCGATTTTCTGCAAGACTACTCCCAATATGACGCTTCACCAATGGTGCTCGATTATGCCATGATTGAAGCGCGGTACAATAACAATGCAAAAGCGGCAATAGACATCATTGAAAAAGCAATCCAGCAACCGACCGCAACGAAAGAGTTTATTGGCAAAGCCAAATTAGACCTCGGCGATTATCAGGTTTTGGATGGCAGGATTTGGGACGCTTCACTCACGTATAGTCAGGTGGACAAAGCATTCAAAGAAGATATGTTGGGTGAAGAAGCACGATTTAAAAATGGTAAACTCGCCTACTATCGTGGTGATTTTAAATGGGCACAAGCACAGCTCAATGTCCTCAAAGCTTCCACTTCAGAATTGATTGCCAATGACGCACTCGACCTTTCTGTTTTAATCACTGAAAACACGCCAGACAGCAATACTGACGCGCTTTTGAAGTATTCCCGCGCTGACCTTTTACTTTTTCAGAACAAAGATGCGGAAGCGCTAAAAGAACTCGATAGCATCACTACACTTTATCCCAAACATCCGCTACAGGACGATGTACTAATGCTCCGAGCGCAGCTTGCCGAAAAGGCTCGCGATTATGACAAAGCACTCGGCTACTTGGAAACGGTCTATACCAAATACGGCAAAGATGTGCTTGGAGACGATGCTGTTTTTAAGACCGCAGAACTCTACGAGCATATTTTGAAGAAGCCAGAGGAAGCTAAAAAATTCTACGAGAAACTCATTATAGATTATCCCGGCAGCACCTTCGTGCAAATAGCAAGAGCAAGGCTGGAAGCGCTTTCTACAGCCAACTCACCAACTTAGTTGCTGCTTTTATGAACCGAGAAATGCTCGTATTTCTATAGCGCCATTCGAAAGCCTTTGCACTTTAAGTCTTAATTTGTAAGCTGGTAAAAAATCCTTGTTTTCTTATGAATCGTTCTATTCGTTCAGTTGCCGTTTTGGGTTCCGGTGTCATGGGTTCGCGCATTGCGGCGCACTTTGCTGGCATTGGTGTAAAGGTTCTTTTGCTGGACATTGTGCCGAGAGAATTATTGCCTGCCGAAGCGGCTAAAGGATTGACTTTAGAAAGCAAAGCTGTACGCAACCGCATTGTGAATCATGATCTAGCAGCGACGCTGAAAAGCAAGCCTAGCGCAGTATATACAAAAGAAGTGGCTTCCAGAATCAGCACAGGAAACTTTGATGATGATATGCCGCGCCTTGCGGAAGTCGATTGGATTATCGAGGTCGTGATTGAGAACCTTAAAATCAAACAAAGCGTTTTTGAGCAGGTAGAAAAATATCGGAAACCGGGCACGCTCATCACATCCAACACATCGGGCATTCCCATCCATTTGATGAGTGAAGGGCGCAGCGAAGATTTTAGACAACATTTCTGTGGGACGCACTTTTTCAATCCTCCCCGCTACCTGCGGCTTTTAGAGATTATTCCCGCACCGGAAACCAAGCCAGAAGTCATCGACTTCCTGATGGATTATGGCGACCGCTTCCTAGGCAAGACGACCGTTTTGTGCAAAGACACGCCGGCATTCATCGCCAATAGAGTTGGCGTTTTTGGCTTTATGGCTGTCTTTCATGCCATGCAAAAACTGGGTTTGAATGTGGACGAAGTCGACTTGCTGTCTGGCACGGTAATGGGCAGGCCAAAGAGTGCCACCTTCCGTACAGGCGATGTTGTGGGCTTAGATACTTTGGTGCATGTAGCCAAAGGTTTGTTTGAAAGTGTGCCGGATGATGAAGCGCGTTCCTTATTCCAATTGCCACCTTTTTTGGAGAAAATGGTGGAGAACAAATGGCTTGGAGACAAGACCAGGCAAGGCTTTTATAAGAAAGTAGCTGGTGCTGATAAGAAGTCGGAAATCTTGACTTTAAACCTTGAAACCCTGGAATACGGCTCGAAGCAAAAATCAAAATTTGCCACGCTGGAAGCTGCGAAACCTATAGAAGACTTGAAACAAAGACTGGCGATTCTCTATGCCGGAAAAGACAAAGCGGGGGAATTTTATCGCCTCTTTCATCACTTGCTTTTTGCCTACGTTTCGCATCGCATACCAGAGATAGCCAATGAGCTTTATAAAATTGATGATGGCTTGAAAGCGGGCTTTGGTTGGGAGATTGGCGCGTTTGAAACTTGGGATGCTTTGGGTGTGGCCAAAGTACTGAACGAATTGAAAGCGGAAGGAATTGCCGTTGCGCCTTGGGTGCCCGAAATGCTGGATGCGGGCTTTGCTACTTTCTACAAAACGCAGGATGGGCAACGCTTGTACTATGATATCGCGGCTAAGAAATACCTGCCAATTCCCGGGCTTTCCAAGTTCATCATACTCGAAAACTATAGCGACAAAACGGTGTGGAGCAACAGCGCTTGCCGTCTTGTGGACATCGGCGATGGTGTGGTTGCCTTGAGTTGGAATACGAAAATGAATACAGTTGGTGGCGAAGTTTTGGCCGGCGTGATGAAGAGCATTGCGATAGCCGAAGAGAGATACAAAGGCTTGGTGATAGCCAATGGCAGCGACAAATTTTCGGCAGGAGCCAATGTAGGCTTGATTTTCATGTTTGCAGCCGAGCAAGAATATGATGAGCTGGACTTTGCAGTTCGGCAATTCCAACAAACCACAATGCGACTTCGGTACAGTAGTATTCCTGTCGTTGTGGCACCTCACGGAATGACTTTAGGAGGCGGTTGCGAAATGTGTCTTCATGCAGACGCCGTGCAGGCGGCGGCGGAAACTTATATCGGCTTGGTTGAGGTAGGAGTTGGTTTAATTCCCGGCGGCGGCGGTACTAAAGAAATGGCTTTGCGTGCTAGCGATAGAAACATCAAAGAAGACATCGAGCTCAATTATCTCCAGCAATTATTCATCAATATCGGTACGGCCAAGGTGGCTACTTCTGCACAAGAAGCTTATGAAATGTCCCTCCTAAGAAAAGGTATTGACAGCATCTCCATGAACCCCGATAGACGCGTGGCAGATGCAAAACGAAAAGTACTCGCGCTACATGAAAGTGGTTATACGCAACCCATTCAGCGGACGGACATCACAGTTCAAGGTCGCGGCGGGCTGGGGCCAATTCTTACCGGAACGCATGGTATGTGGCGCGGAGGATACATCTCGGAGTATGATAAATTCATTGCCGAAAAGCTGGCGTATGTGATGTGCGGCGGCGACCTTTCTCAACCCACCTTAGTGAGTGAGCAATACCTTCTTGACCTCGAA
>JBDTKK010000066.1:0-7870 GCA_039935335.1 Chitinophagaceae bacterium | reverse complement strand
GTAATGCTGGACGGCGAATTGGCGCATGAATTTGAACTTATGGATAATCGGTTTGCCATCACCCCGACGTTTCGAATCCAGGCCGGTACCCAACATTATTACAGTGCCTATTTCGGGCGCGTCACTGGGCACAAGCAGACAAAGAAGGATCGCGAAATCGTGGCGGATGCAAATAAATTAAAGTTGTTGGCGTATGAATTAGATGTACCGCTTACCGCGCAGATTGCCCACTGGACGTTTACAGCCACTCCCGCATATGCAATACCAGTTAATCCTTCTACGCTCACAATCGGAGCCAATACTTATACAGAGCACATCAGTAATACTTTTTATATAAATATTGACGTTATTTATCATTTGCCAGTGGGTAAACGTGAAAAGGAGAGGAAACATGTCTGATATTCGGCTCTCGTGTTCTTAAAACTCAATTTCAATAACATTTTTCAATCCATCATTATCAATGTGTCGGACTATAGTATGGCTTCGTTGTTCCTCCCACAAGCAGGCACGCGCGTAGGCTTAGGGGTCATACTTGCGGGAGCGGTGTCTATAATAAAATCCTTTTCATTTCTATCGGAAATGGATTCAATTGGAATTTGGATTGATGCTTGCGGGAGCAGCGGATTACTACTTTGAAGAACACTTTCGGGCCAAATCAGGCGGTGGAAGTGGCGGCGTATTTGTCGGAAGGGTTGTATTTGTGAGGGCAGAAGCTTAATCCTGCAACCAAATATCCAATCAGACAATGGGGAACGGCGATTACAAATCCCCAACCAGATTGCGCGGGATTGCAAATCCCGCGCTGCCAGAGACGGGGATTGCAAATCCCGCGCTGCTGGAAATGCTGATTGTTGATTGGACGAAAACGTACTAATTTCGTAACCCGTCGGAGGGCAGGAAGAAGACCATCTCTAAAAAACCCACTACCGCATGAAAAACGAATTAATCCAAGAGCTGTTTGAAAAATTTGAAAATGCTTGCTACATCTATAAAGGCATCGAATGCTGGAGTGCGAGAGAGTTACAGAATATTTTAGGCTACGCTAAATGGGAGAATTTCTCAAAAGTTATTGACAAAGCAAAAACCGCTTGTGAAAGCAGTGGTGTAACGGTCTCAAACCATTTTCCTGATGTCAGGAAAATGGTCGAAATAGGAAACGGAGTACACAGTCCTGTTGGGAATTGGTTCAAGGCAACATAAAAAGCCATAGCATTGCTTGATAAAGTCCTTTAATTTTCATGAACTTTCCATCTCGTAATTCTAAATAATCATGGAGATAACGCCCTATTCTTCCCTATTGCAAGACATCAAACTTGCTATACGCAAAGCACAAGTTCGAGCCACTTTTGCCGTAAATGCGGAGATGATTTTGCTTTATTGGGAAACCGGTAAAATGATTGCCGAAAGACAATCTCAAGAAGGATGGTCGTCCAAAGTGATTCCCAATTTGGCTAAAGATTTGAAAAACGAATTCAGGGATTTAAAGGGATATTCTGAAAGAAACATGGGATATATGTTGCGCTTCGCAAAAGAATATCCTGATAAATCAATTTTGCAACAGGCTGTTGCAAAATTGCCTTGGGGGCACAACATCATTCTTATTGAGAAGGAAAAGGATTTACAAACCCGAATTTGGTATGCACAACAATGTATTGAAAACCAATGGAGTCGTGATGCTTTGGCCAACCAAATAAAAAACAAACTCTACGACAGGCAGGGCAAAGCGATTAGCAACTTTTCGAACACTTTGCCGGAAGCGTTTTCTGCTTTGGCACAGCAAGCATTGAAAGACCCCTACATCTTCGATTTCCTTAGCTTGGATACCGACTACCGAGAAAAGGATATAGAAAATCAGTTAATCCAGCATGTCAGTAAATTCCTTTTGGAATTAGGCAAAGGCTTTGCATTCGTAGGACAACAATTCCATTTGAAACTAGCTGAAAACGACTATTATCTGGATTTGCTATTTTACCACACTCGGCTGAAGTGCTATGTAGTTATTGAACTCAAAAACACGAAATTTCAGCCAGAATATACCGGAAAGCTTAATTTCTACCTTTCTGCAGTGGACAGCTTGGTCAAAATGCCAGATGATAACCCTACGATTGGCCTATTGCTATGTAAAGAGAAAAACACGATTGAGGCCGAATTTGCCTTGCGAGATATCAACAAACCCATTGGCGTGAGCGAGTATTTGATTGCTGAAAATCTGCCCGAAAATCTAAAAAGCAGCTTACCTACCATTGATGAATTAGAAAATGAATTTATTGACCCAAAGGATTTTTCTAAGTAATAACGCGTCTTAACCTACCCTTGAATACTTCCTATTTACTTAGAGGAGCGGAAAAGGCTTGGCTGCATTGGCAACAGATCACAGACTTGCGCAAGCACTGAATACGGTAACTATTTTGGGGTTTGATTTGCGGGGGCGGGGAAGGCTCTTTTGGAAGTAAAGAACACTCTTGTTGATCTGTAGAAAAAGGGTTTTTTGTTAGAGGGTAGGTTTTTGCTATTGGGCTTGTGCTTAGCATATGTAGCCGGAGGCTACGGAATAGTATGACGAAGGCTGGAGCTTTCGTCAAACGGTGGGACTTTATAGCTATTTTGGGGTTTGATTTGCGGGGGCGGGGTAAGTGCAAGCGAGAACCTGCGCCGAACTGTTGGGACTTTATAGCCTACGGCCAACGGGGCCTTCGCCAAATGCTGCTAAAAATAGGCTACGGGCAACGGGGATTGCGAGCCTATTCAAATAAATCTCAAAACTATATAGTAAAACTTGAATCGAAGCAAGTAAGACTTGAACTATTGCATACGGGTCATCATAATTTCGCACCATGAAAAAGATATCCATTTTCCTTATAGCATCAACGGCTTCTGCGCTTGTCATAATCCCGCTGCTTTTTACAGGGTGTAAAAAAGAAGCAGAATTCCGGCCTATTACTCCAAACATTGTACAAAGCGCTCTCCGGAGCGACTCCACAGAATGTATCGGTCCAGTAAACATAGATGGGCATCTTGCGTTTTGTGACGAAGTAAGCTTTACGAATTTCATGCAGAATCTAGATTCTACGTTGGAGGGAAATAATGGCGATTTGTCAGCATTCTATTCGACATATAACATCAACTCTTGGCGCACGCAATATCTCCAGGGACTAAATGAATATTGCAGAGATACAATTTCAGAGTTGCCGATTGACTCGAAAGCACTCGGCGCAGTAATGAATATCAACGGCATTCTACAAGTAGGCAAATGGATTTTTAAAGTGAACCCAGACACAAAGATGGTCTACGTACTTGATGAGAATTACCAAGACGAAATCCAGTCGCTTAATGAACCCGTGCCAACCGCCATCCACGTAAGAGTTTTTGATTTTCAGACAGATGTTTTCGACATACTTGAATTTAATTCAAATGCGAAAATGGCAAAAGTAAGTGGTGAGAGTTGTGCCAACAACGATCATGAAAAGGACAAAAACAAAAATTTCTGTGGTTCTCAGGACTATAAATTTAAGTTGCGATATTATAGCTATGGTATTTGGCGTGAACTTGTTACGAAATACAAGACCAACGTAAGAGAGGAGCTTCGCGTTTACGACTTCGGTTATGATGTATTCTGGAAACAGAAGAATAAGAGTAGTGCCCAACGTAATCATAACATTTCCTTCAATGGCAATACACTCGCAAACTACTTCACTAAAGGTGATACCAAAATTACTTTCTACAGCAATACTAGATGCCTGTCCTCATATAAAATGGATGTCAAAGTCGCATATTACGATCAGTGCCAAACACAGAATACTGTTTTTCCATTATTTATGCCTTATTATTCTGCTACAGAAATTCTTAAAATAAACTAGTGATGTCTGCTCTCCGATTTATTTCATTCGTCCTTCTAACTTGCTGTCCTCTAAGTGGATTTGGCTTCTCAGATTATACTATAGCTGCGCATATTCTGCCTAGTCTAAACATAGCTTCCCGCGTATCTGACGACTTACCGTTTATTGTAACAAGACCCGTATTTAGTATTGGCTACAACCTAGAAATAGCGAAAAAGATTAAGCGCTATAAAGTGAGATTGGGAGTAGGCGTGTCTGGATTTGGAAGTAAGATTGTAGCAAAGAAAACATATGGATATGATAACCTGCGAATAGTTAGTCAATCTATTAGTTCGCATTTCCTTTCCGTAAACCTCAACGGGCAGCGGGAACTTATAAAGATGAGAAATTTTGATTTTGCAGGTTTTATTGGTGTATCGGCAGCCTATATTGTCAATAGGTCAAGTAATTTTGGAACAAACGGAAGTTCCCTTTTGAACATTACCCATAGTTCCGCTTCAACGAATGAAGGGATTCATATAGCTCCTGTTGCTGGAATCGCGATGTGTAGGCAATTCAAGAAGCTTTATTTGGAAAGCCGACTAGGATATAGTTTAGGTTTGCAGCAGCTTACGAAGGACGAGTATATTGTCCGCGAATCAGGAATTAGTTACCCTATAACTACTACGAATTATGGTAGTAGTTTTTTCCTTAGTATAGGAATAGGTTTTAGACTATAAGTTATAAACAGGCTACAAAAGGCGACTAAAAATTATCAGTCGCCTTTTGTTTTTATCAAGAAAAACTTCTTGGCGCTTAATATGTTATTAGAAGATTTTTTGAAAAATATATGACAGCTATTTCAGCATCGCAGATAATTCGTCAATCTGGGTCTGTAAGAAGGCCACTTTTTCATGCAACACCTTCGGAATCGTAGCTTCGGTAAGCTTCTCCCTCAAGTTGCTCTTTGAACTTTGCTCCAATTTTACAGGGGTTTCATCGGTATGGAAGAAGATACTTTTGCTTTGGATTCCAAGGAGTTCGTCCAAATCTACCTCCAGATGATTTACCAGCGCAACAATTCGCGTGAGACTGAAATCAGTTTTGCCATTCTCCATATTTAGGTAAGCTTGTTGAGAAAGCCCAAGCCAAGCGGCGATTTGCTTTACCTCAATTTCTTTTTGCTCCCTAATGAATTTTAGGTTCGCCCCTACTCTCCTTAAAAGCAAGCCTCTTGTCTTGATAGAATCCTCTTGTTCCATATTTTACATTTGTTTTTGGATTTCGTAATCAAAGTTTTAAGGTCAGTTACCGTAGCAACTGAATTTTGATGAAGGTAATCAAACTTTTGTAAAAATCCATCGCAACATGATGACTATCACTTTTTACCTGTCAAATTATTGCATTTTTTCTTCTAAGCCGCAATCTTCTTGGGAACTCGCTTTTGATGCCAACCATTCGACGCAAATTAGGTGGAGTCTGAGGGGATTTACTTTAAACATTAAATTATCCAGCGAAACTTGATTCGAAGTTAGCGAAACTTGAATGCTCCTGACTATGAAATAATACCTTTACTCAATTTCGCAAAAACGCCCCAAATGCGCCTAGAGCGCAGAAAAACTTAAATTTACTAACACTATGAAAAGCATTTTCGCCATTTTCTTAACATTACTGTCCGTCCAAGCATTTTCCCAAAAGACTCCCCTATTTACAAGGGCATTAAGTCTGGAGTACGACGATGTTTCCGTCGGGAGAAACTTCAACCTTACTTATCATCATGCCGTAAGTAAAACATGGGCACTTTATGGTGGCATCAAGTATCACATTAATCGATTTGGTACGCCGGACAATCAGCATAATACTTTTATAAAACGTTTTTACGCCGAAAAACAAATTCAGCATTTCGGACTAAAGTTGGGTTTGGAAAAGGCAATCTATCGTTCGGCCACGGCAGAGCTATATGCCTACTATGATTTTCAGTTTACCCGTGCAATAATCCGACACACCGATTATTCGCCATACGGTATCGATTCGGCTGGAACTTATCTTTATACTTATGGCACTTTTCTTTTTGGTCCTATTAATACTTATGAAAACACTTTCGGCGTAGGAACACGGTTTAAATTGACCGATAAGTTATTTATTAAAGGCTTTATCAGCGGTGGTGCGATGCTTCTTACGTTTAAAATGAATGACTTCGATCACAAGACCGCATTAGTGGGGAATAGCGATTTTGAGTTTATCCGGATGTTTGGAGCAGGCATTGAATACAAACTGAGATAGTTTATTGAGAAAAACGACTTTCCCCTAATATCCACAAAAAGGCGGCTGATGTTCTCAGTCGCCTTTTATATTATCGGTTAATCATTCTGCGCTTTTTAGTATCCTGCCGTTGCATGGTCTCCGACCTACAACGAATGAACCACAAAGTACATCAACATCCTCAAAACAAAAAACCTTTCCCAAATAATCCCCACTCCTCGGTAGTTGGCACTAGTTTTTTATCAAAAGCACAGCACGCAGCTTTCCTACCTTCACCCCGCGCAGCCAATCAAAAGACAATCTCACGCTCATGAACATCAGTTCCCTTGCCGGCAAACCGGCTCCTGCCAATATCCTCGTCAATATTCCGCAGCTCGTTACCGATTATTACAGCAACAAACCCGACCCGAACGTGGTGGGGCAAAGGGTATCTTTTGGCACCTCGGGGCATAGAGGTTCTTCGTTCACTTGTTCTTTTAATGAAGACCATATTGTGGCCATCACTCAGAGCATCTGCGACTATCGCAAAGCAAATAAAATAGATGGACCCTTGTATATAGGCAAGGATACGCATTCTTTATCCGCTCCGGCTTGGGTATCAGCGCTGGAAGTATTGGCTGCCAATGAGGTGACGGTAATGATAGCCGGCACGGAGGAATACACGCCAACGCCGGTCATTTCCCACGCCATCATTACTTATAATAAAGGTCGCAAAACCGGCCTTGCAGATGGTATTGTCATTACTCCCTCGCACAATCCTCCTGATAATGGAGGCTTTAAATATAATCCGCCCAGCGGCGGCCCTGCCGACACCAAGATTACCGATTGGATTGAAGCCAGAGCCAATGACTTGCTCGAGGCACAACTAAAAGGTGTGCTGAGAATGGATTTCCAAAAAGCGCTGAAAGTCAAAACAATACAGCGACACGACTACCTCAACACCTATATCGCCGACCTTAAAAATGTGGTGGATATGGATCTCATCCGCAGTTCAGGCATTCACCTGGGCGTGGACCCGCTGGGCGGCGCGGGTGTGCATTATTGGCAACCGATTGCGGATCATTACAAGCTGAATCTAAACGTAGTAAACACCCAAGTGGATCCGACCTTCCGCTTTATGACTGTAGATTGGGATGGGCAAATCCGCATGGACCCTTCCTCGCCCTACGCCATGGCCAGTCTGATAGACCTAAAAGATAAATTTGATATTTCCTTCGCTTGCGATACCGACCACGACCGCCACGGCATCGTGACGAAAAGCGCGGGCTTAATGCCGCCTAACCATTATCTAGCGGTTTGTATCTCTTATCTATTTCAACATCGTAACAATTGGGCGAAAGAGATGGCAGTTGGTAAAACGGTAGTCAGCAGTTCTATCATTGACCGCGTGACGGCAAAGCTTGGCCGAAAACTGTATGAAGTTCCGGTTGGTTTTAAATGGTTTGTAGATGGTTTGATGAATGGCACGCTTGGTTTTTCCGGCGAGGAAAGTGCCGGTGCCGTTTTCAATCGGATGGATGGCAGCGTCTGGACAACCGATAAAGATGGCTTTATTCCTGCTTTGTTATCTGCGGAAATCACCGCGAAAATGGGCAAAGACCCGACGCAATTGTATGACGAACTCACCAAGGAATTAGGTGCGCCGATATATGACCGCGTGGAAGCGCCTGCCACTCGGGAACAAAAGAAAGCTTTGAGCAGTCTTTCGCCGGATAAAATTAAAGACACGAACTTGGCGGGTGAAACAATAGAACAGAAAATATCCAAGGCACCTGGAAATGATGCGCCCATTG
>JBDTKK010000065.1:0-3917 GCA_039935335.1 Chitinophagaceae bacterium | reverse complement strand
CGCCGCCACAACGATATCTATCCAATCTTGACCAACGCCCCTTCCGGAAATTCAATGTTCTCGAGATAAAGCCCCCAACCTTTTGGCGAAAAATCAGCTTCCTTACAATCCTTGGCTTCTATGATTTTTCGGAATTCTTCAAGGCCATATTTTCCACGTCCGGCCCGTAGTTGCGTACCTACTAGTCCACGAACCATGCCGCGTAAAAAGCGATTGGCGTGCACTACATAATGCAACTCTTCGCCTGATTGCTCCCAGTATGATTCTTTGATGCTGCACAGATGTGTTTTGGTCTGCGCATTGCGTTTGCAAAAGCTCTCAAAATCGCTGTAGTCCTTCAATGCAACCGCTGTCGCTTGTAAGATATCAAGGTCTAATTGATACGGGAAATGTAATGCTCGGAGATGTAAAAAAGGGTTTTTACTCCGGTAAAGTCGGTAGCGATATTGCCGCGAAATGGCATCAAAACGGACATTGAAATCATCTGCTGTTCGGTAAAGATTTTTGATTCCAAGACTCATCGGCAGAATGGCATTCAACTGATACATCGCTCTGCGTTGAAGTTCCGTTTCAACATCAAAATGATAGAAATTACCCAAGGCATGTACGCCTTCATCCGTACGACTTGCGCCATAAGTTTCCATAGGCTTACGAAGCAGGGTAGTGAGCGCTTGATTCAAGGAAAGCTGCACTGTCGGCGTATTTCCCTGAATTTGGGAGCCATGAAATGCTGTGCCGTCGTAGGCGACTTCAAGCGCGTAGCGGGGCATAGAGTGAGGTTAGGAACCTTTGGTAAATGAAATGCATGGTGCGGAATCGAGGCCAAAGATAAAGAGCGCTTGATGCTACTTTTGAAGCGATGTCTGAACTGCACGAATCAATGACTATTGCTCCTGGAATGTTGCGCGGAATGGTCGCTGGGCCGCCGTCCAAAAGTGTGATGCAGCGCGTACTGGCCATTGTTTTGCTGCGCAATCTTTCTTTGAAAATTTTCAATGCCGGTAGCTCTGCGGACGATGACGTTTTAAAAGAAATTCTGAAACAAGCAGGCTTTATTCTTGAAGAAATTGAACCGAATATTTTAAACATCATCGCTCCTGTCGAAAAACAGTCGTTTACCGAAATTTCCTTTGGAGAATCTGGTCTTGCTGCACGGATGATGACACCGATTTTGGCCTTGCGAAATGAAAGAATCAAACTAATAGCAAAGCCCGCCTTAGAAGCTCGCCCAATGACTTTTTTAGAAGACGTTCTTCCTATGCTTGGTGTTGAAGTAAAGTCAATAGGAGCAAGGTTTCCAGCGGAAATAAAAGGGCCGATGAAGATTCAGGATGTCTCCGTTGATGGTGCTTTGAGTTCACAATTTTTGACAGGGTTGTTGCTTGCTTTCTCCATGCATGCAAATGACGATGTTGTCATCAAGGTGCGCAATTTGGTAAGCAAACCTTATGTCGAACTCACGCTAAAAGTGATATCTGATTTCGGACTTCCAATTCCCAAGAATGAAGGCTTTGAAAAGTTCTATTTCCAAGGTAATGCAGCACTAAAAACTAGTCCAACACAATACACTATTGAGGGCGATTGGAGTGCTGCATCCATGTGGTTAGTTGCGGGTGCTATTGCAGGGCCTATAACAGTTTCAGGCTTGGATGCGTTCTCGGCACAAGCAGATAAGAAGATCCTTGAAGCTTTGATGGACGCGGGTGCCAGTTTGAGTATTGAAGCCTCCCAAATTACTTGTGATCCCGCTACCCTGAAAGCCTTTCAATTTGATGCAACGGATTGTCCGGATTTGTTTCCGGCTTTGGCTGTCTTGGCATGCTACGCCAAAGGAACGTCTGTGATTGAAGGCTTAAACCGATTAGAACACAAAGAAAGCAATCGTGCTTTAAGCATTCAATCGGAATTGGGCAAGATGGGCGCGGAGATAACTTTTCAGGACAACTTGATGCTCATTCGCGGCGGCGCGTTAATTGGCGCGGAATTGCATTCTTTCAACGATCATCGAATCGCGATGATGTGCGCCATTGCGGCTTTAGGCGCGGAAGGGGACAGTAGGATTTTGGGTGCGGATGCGGTGAGGAAATCTTATCCTAATTTTTTTGGGGAGTTGGGAAGGTTGAGAGTTTGAATTGACAGCGATTTAGGAAATAAATGGTCGGGATGTGAGTTCAAATTCGCCTAAATTCAGTAAATTCGTTTCGTGGGAAAGTCTAAGAATATAGAGCTTGATTTTGAGGTCGACAAACTAACGAACTCAATTGAAAACGTAAAATCTGGTGACAGCTTTTCGACAGAAATTTCTCTATTGATTAAGGCTGAATTGAAAGAATTGAACAGAAAAAATGGGTGGCAATTTGATTGGGCAGCAGAATATAAAATTCCTTCTAGAGAAATCTACAAATTAGCTATTGCAAACAACCCCAATATTCTACAAGGTGTAGTAAGTCTTGAAGTGAAATCTGACCATGTCTATATGCATTTAATTGAAAGTGCGCCTTTTAATATTGGGAAGTCAAAAGTTTATTTTGGCGTTTCTGGAAATCTAGTAGCTTTTGCCTGCAAATTGTCTTTTCAAAGAGGTGGAGACGGATTTGTTTCCTTTCGTTCAAAAACCAAGTTGATAGACCATTATGAGAAGACATTAGGTGCAGTTCATTTTGGAGGGCACTTGATGGTAATATCGACCGTAGAAGCTTTAAAACTGACTAATAAATACTTTAAATAGGATAATCATGGGAATAGTAAGAGAACCATTAGACGTTGATTTTGTAGTTGACCCACGTCCTTTAACCAAGGAAGAGGAGCATGCAATTAGTGAATATATTCGAATGGAAAAGGAAAAGCAAACTAAACCCACTCCTAGTAAACGAGTGGTAGCAAAGAGAAAACCCAAACAAAAGGTGTAGCTGCTTTCTTGGCGACAAGTCGTTTTTACTTCAGCCTCGCCACTTCCTTATGCCTCGGACAAGTAATCACATGGTCGTTCACCATCCCAGCCGCCTGCATAAATGCATAGCAAATTGTTGAGCCCACAAATTTAAATCCGCTTTGTTTAAGCGCCTTGCTCATGGCATCGCTTTCCGCGCTGGTGGCGGGTGAAGGGTCGCCCGACTTCAATTTATTATTGATGGTTTTGCCTCCGTTAAACTGCCAGATGTATTTATCAAAGCTGCCGAATTCCTCCTGAATTTTCAAGAAAGCCAGTGCATTGGTGATGCTTGCTTTCACCTTCAATCGGTTGCGGATAATGCCCGCATCCTGCATCAATCGTTCTACATCATCTTCGTTGAAAAGCGCCACAGCATTGGGATTGAAGCCGGCAAAAGCATTTTCAAAACCTTTGCGCCGGTGCAAAATGGTCTTCCAACTTAAGCCTGCCTGAAAGGCATCCAGGATCAGAAACTCGAATAGCTTTTGGTCGTCGTGGAGCGGCGTGCCCCATTCGGTGTTGTGGTAAGCGAGCATTTGCTCATCGGTTCCGGGCCAGGTGCACATGTCGATTTGAAGATTTGAGGATTTGAAAATTAGGGGATTATGGGCGGATTGCAAATCCGCAACCATGCAGCGCGGGATTGCAAATCCCGCGCTGCTGACGCTTTCTACTCGTTGGTGAGTACTATTTCAAAGTTTGCTGGTGTCAAAATTGTTGCTGATTTAAAGGGATTGTGTACCAATAAATATTTGTCACATGTAACTAAGTAATCCGCTTTTGAAAAATCTATAAGGTCTAACAAAAAATTGTCCTTAGGGTCTCTACTTATAAAATATGTTGGTATTATTTCAACCTTTTCAGCTATTGTTTCCAATAATTCAAGTAGCTCAATAACACTTTCTTGCGGGAAATATTTTTTCAATCGTTCTCGGCTAGTAACCTCTTCAATCTCATTCAAAAGTTGCTCTGTGGTAATGATTAT
>JBDTKK010000064.1:0-5414 GCA_039935335.1 Chitinophagaceae bacterium | reverse complement strand
ACACTACGGTCGATGGCTGCCCATTTTAGCGTAATCGTATCGCCCACAAAAGCAAAACCTGTGCTGTCATTGAAAGTTGTGCGGGTGTCTGAAGAGCCCAGTGCGAGCGGGTATCGGGCATCTTTCGCACCATTCACAACACCATCATCAAATACAGAGTTTGGGCCGGGGAAATAGCCTTCGTGATTGCGTTTTGTAAAATATCGAACGGCATTTCCGGGAGTATCAGGGTCGGAATAATAGATGATTAATTGGCGGGCAGTAGGTGCATTTTTCGAGGGAGAAAGAGGAGCCTCTGTTATCATAGAATCTATCGGCTTTGGGAAAGGCATTTTACTGGCACTTGAATATTGCTTGCCATCGGATGTGGTAATGTTAAGGGTATACGTCTTTCCAACTTCTCCTAAAAAATTATTGGCATTCGGGTCGCTGGCATCTATGGTATAGAAGTAAAACTTAGCTTGGGTGTTGCCGCTACCGGTATCCACGCTGTATTCTTTAAGTGAAATGGATTTAGCGCCGTCGCTCACCGTCATCAGGGCATCATGTACAAAGCTGTTCTGCAACACCGACAAATCAACCTTGGAAAAATAACCAAAAGAGTGTGTAAGTACGACAAAGGGCGGATTACCTGTTTCAATTTGGCCATTCACTACCAATTGCTCAGGACCAGAATTCAGGTTGAAATGGACTTCCTTTTCGCAGGAAAGTAGCAACAAGAACGGAGCAAACACCAGCAGTTTTGAGGAAAAGATATTTCTTAGAAAATGGCGCATTCGAGATTTTCAAAATTAACGGAAAGCCAAGTCATGAAAACGAAATAGAATAACATATACGGTAAGGGTTTTGTTTAAAAACTTCCTGCCAACTTTGCCCGCTATGAGAATGCTTCCTCCCGTTGTCAAAAACCTCATCATTATCAATGTAATTTTTGCGATTGCACAGCATGTGTTGTACAGCAGTTTCCACATTGTTTTGTCGGATTATTTGGGGCTGCATTATTTCCGGAGCGAGCTTTTTCGCCCTTGGCAGCTCGTTACGCATATGTTCATGCACGGCGACCCAACCAGTATAGAAGCGACCTTAATTCACCTTGGATCCAACATGTTCGCCCTGTGGATGTTTGGCTCTATCCTCGAGAATAAATGGGGGCCAAAACGATTTTTATGGTTTTATATGATTTGCGGTTTAGGCGCGGCTTTGTGTCATTTAAGCGTGTTGAGTATGGAGTATGAGCAAGTCATACATAGCTTCAATGCGTACCTCCAAAATCCTACGGCCGATCAGTTTGTTTCCTTCATCAATCATCATCCACCAAGAGGTGTAGATACCCATGTTTTAGATCGCGTACAGAGCATCTACAATTCATGGATAGTCGATCCGGGAAATTCCTTATACCCCAAGCTTTCCGGACAAGCTTTGCATGAATACATCTATGGTGCGGCCGGCCCCCAGGGTGTGCATTGGACAGGCTTGCTCGATGAAGCAACTGTGGGTGCATCAGGTGCCGTTTTCGGTGTGCTATTTGCCTTTGGATATCTATTCCCGAACCTGCAATTGATGTTCATTTTCCCTCCCATTCCCATCAAGGCTAAATGGTTTGTGATGATTTATGCCGTCTTCGAATTGTACTCCGGCCTCCGCAATAGTGCTGGTGATAACGTGGCGCATTTCGCTCATCTTGGTGGAATGTTATTTGCATTCTTATTGCTAAAACTTTGGAAATATAGGTTTGGTGACCCCCGCTTTTGAGTTAATTTTAGACTACTAACTATTATATCCGATGAACACTTCTTCCTACCGCCGCAATAGTCCGTTCAGCGTCAACCGATACAGCCAAAATGCCGTGTTGCAACTCATCATCATCACGGGTATTTGCTACTGTCTATTTCAAGCGGTTCGCGTCACGATGATCGTATTTGGACAGCCTGCCGCAGCGGCACAAAACATGGTACTTCCCTTTGTTGCTCTGCCGCCTGCACACGATTTTCTGCATCATTTCTGGACAATCCTTACTTACGGTTGGTTTCACAATGGCTTTATGGAATGGGTGAGTAATGCTATTTGGCTATTTGTTTTTGGGAATGTGGTGCAAAATCTAGTAGGTTATAAGCAAGTGATTCCAACCTTTCTTTATGGTGCAATGGTTGGCGGCGCTTTGTGTGTCGTTACGCAATTAATTCCGGGTATTCCGCCGATTCCTCCTGCTATGACTGCCGTGGGAGGCATTATGGCCTTAGCCGCTGCCAGCCTTACTGTAGCACCAAAATTTCGTTATTATCTCGGGGAGAATTTCAGCATTCCACTAATAGTGGTAGTGGGCATTTTTGTGATGCTCAATCTTCTTAATTTTTCAAATCAATTGCCCATGTTGGCCATGTGTGCCGGGGGCATTATTACAGGATTCGCTTTGATGCGTTTAGTACAAAAAGGTTTTCACCCTGGCGGCTGGATGTATGCTATTAGCGGTGCGTTAGATGGTTCAATGACACCAGTCGCAGAACGGAATGCACATCATCACTCAAGGACTGTTCAACAAACCTATCCGCTTACCAAGAAGGATGCAGCAAAAGAAGATCAATTAACGGTGGATGAAATTCTCGATAAAATCAATCAACGTGGCTACAATTCCCTCACTGCCCGCGAGCGGGAAATATTGGTGAAAGCCAGCAAAGAGACTCAAGGATAATTGCTCGGTGTCATTGGCTGTATGGAATGTTTACTGACAAAAATCAGCCGTAATGCCGCATTGCAAAAGGCTTTTCCTTTTCTAATTATCGCGTTCGTCATTATTTTTTTTTGGCTGCCATTACACCTGGATTTGTGGAATGATGAAGTCTATTCGCTCATACATTTTCAGAAAGTTCCCTTCCTTATCACCGTCACTGATTACCACGAGTCAAACAACCACGTTTTCTTTAACCTTCTGCTGAATGGATATTTAAAAATCATTGGTAGTCCCAGCAATTCAGATATTTTCCATCATCCAGAAATTGTCCGAATTGTTCCTCTAGCCTTCGTAATTGGCAGCTATATGGTTTTGTATAAATGGATACATTCAATGCTCGGTTTTTGGCAAGCCGTTTTTGGCATAACGCTGCTCAGCACAACCCTCGCCTACTACAATTTTGCTCTTCAGTACCGCGCCTATTCGCTACTTATTTTACTCGGCATTCTTTATAGTCATAGCCTTTGGCATTATTTTAAAAACGGAAGAAAAATTCGACTCGGAATATTGGCGCTCTGCACAATGCTTTTGTTTTATGCACATCCGGCTGCCATCTATTTGATTGTCGCGCTCAGCATCGCTTTACTCTTTTCCTTCTTCAGTTCAGATCTTCGTTCCAAAGCCATTCGCGCAGCCTTTGCCACCTGTATAGGCGCAGCTTTGGCAGGGTTAGCTTATCTGCCTATCATCCCTCAAATGCTCCAAAATCCTTGGATTGCAGGCCATAAAATTTCCGCAATCACCTTCCTGCGCGATAAATTCATCTCCTGCACTTTCCAATTTATTGATGGAAGATATTGGCTTCTTGCACTCACCATTGCGGGCTTCATCACCGCATTATTTTTAGTTAGAAAAAGGAACAAAAAAATCAGTGAAAAGCTGCGCTGGATGCTGTTTTGCGCGATTGTTTATCTCATTGTGTTTGCTGTCCCACTTGCTCGTCACGACAACGCTCCGCAAAGAACATTTACCATGCTGGTTCCGTTTGTTGTTGTCGGGATTACGATAGCCTTGGACACACTTTTTGCCAATTTCTTTTTTAGCAAATGGCCGCAAAGCCTTTTGTTAGTCTTTTCAATCATGATGGCAATTCAATTTCCATACAGGCTTGCAGCACGGAATCAGGAAATAGAGCTTTTACAAAAAACCACCCCTGAGAATGCTTCCATGAATAGCGCCTATTATCTCCATCATTTTGAGCCAATGCGTTTTGTCGAAAGTGTTTCAAGAAGGGTTCAACAGCAACGTCTACAGGTTTTTTGCGAAAGCGTAAATCGGCAAGAAATAGCTGAGTATTTAAAAGTTCAAAACCTTCCCTTCTTGCAATACGAAAACCCCTACCAGCGGAGCTTTGCGAGGGATTCGTTCTTTATCATTACTATCTATCCGGCAAAGACGTTGGCCACGCTTGGTGATAGCATTCGCGGAACATTGATTCCTGTGGAAGGCTCGTTTTATAGTTTACTGTTTGCGAAGCGCAATCACAATTTACATTAGCACCCCGCAGCACCTACTCACTTGAAAACTTCCTTCTTCCGCCGCTTTGCCGGGAGCATTGCCTTGCTTCTATCGATATTTACTGCAGCTTGGCTAATTGGCTGCACGGCTGCTGCATTTGTATCGCCTCTCCGATCAAAATATTTAGCGCTCTTTACCCTTACCACACCATTTGCCGTTTTAGCCAATATCGCTGTCCTGCTTTTCTGGCTGCTTTTTGCGCGTAGAAAATGGCGCATCATTATTCCCTTGCTCGCGCTGGGTTTTTCTTATAAAATAATCCCCACCATTTTCGGCTGGCATTATTTCCAACATCAAGAACTATTTAGCGGGGACTCCAGACTGAAGGTAATGAGCTGGAACGTGCATGGAATGGGCATTTTTGACCGTCCAACCAACCGTACTACTGACGACAGAATCATCCAAATGATAAAGGCCGAAGCTCCAGATATTCTTTGTCTTTCGGAATTCTACACGATGTATGATAATGCTCTGAAACCCTACAGCACCGCCCTGATGCAAGCCTGTGGCTTTAGAGAATTCCGATTTAAGAGTGATAATACCCTTGGCACAAAAATATTTCTGGGTATCGCTATATTTTCCCGTTACCCAATTTCCAACTTCCACGTCTTTCCTTTGCATACGAGGCATGACGGGCAGGTAGATGTTCAGCTTCTTCAGTATGATTTGCAGTTACCCGACAGCCAAACGGTTCGCGTATTCTTTACACACCTGCAAAGCTTTCTACTAAGCGATGGCGAGAAAACCTATCTCGAAGAAGTAAAGATGCGCAACCGCGAAACGGTAGTGAAAGTTTCAAAAACCTATGTTCGGAGGTTTAGCGAAGCCTATGTGAAACGTGCCATTCAAGCTGATACTGCAGCTGCTATTATTGCCCAAAGCCCCTTTCCGGTGGTGATTTGCGGAGATTTTAATGATTTACCCGGCTCTTATACTTACATGAAAATGCGGGGTGAATTGGATGATGCATTTGTGCAACATGGAGCTGGCTTTGGCCGCAGCTACAATCGCTTCTCGCCTACCATGCGCATCGACTATATTTTTTATGACCCCGAAGCCATGAAAATTCTCGGCTTCCGTACACCGGCAACATCTCTTAGCGACCACAATCCGGTCATTGCCAATTTTGAATTGAAATAACGATTGAGGACTAGTGCAATTTCCATAG
>JBDTKK010000063.1:0-31938 GCA_039935335.1 Chitinophagaceae bacterium | reverse complement strand
AGGCATTGTAACGAAATAACCTTTACAATTTTGGTTTAATGGTGTAGTTCCATTCTCCATGGAAATCATCTTTGACAATGTTTATTGCTTTTAATTCTTCGTCGGGTACCACAATACCTTTTTCGTAGGTTCGGTCATCTACTTTTGCTTTTACTTTTAGTCCTTTTGTTGTTTTGGTTGCTCCAATTAAATCCACTATTACCTGAACACTAGTTAGCGGTTTTGCCCTCCAGTTCATGGAAATGTAGGCGAATAGTCGGTGTTCTATTTTATTCCATTTGCTGGTACCTGGGGGTAGATGACAAACGCTAATTTCAATTCCTAGTTCAGTTGCCAAAACTTCCAGTTCCTTTTTCCACAGCCTGCTTCTTGAGCTGTTGCTTCCACCACCGTCTGCTGTAATCAATATCTTAGAGCTTCCGGGGTACTTTTCCTGCCCCATTTCATACCACCAACTTCTTATTGTAGCCACCGCAAAACTTGCTGTATCTCTACTGATGCCTACGCTCACCCAACCTTCGTTATTGCTGATGTCATATACTCCATAAGGCACTGCCTTACCTAACTCCTTGTCAACAAAATCATAGACTTTCACTTCAGTAGGAGTTTTCTTCGGAAGCCACTCTGCGCCTGCATTTTTGAAGTTTCCAATCAACTCCTTTTTCTTACAATCGACAGAAATGACTGGATTTGATGAACGCATAAATTCCTCTACTTTTTCATTGATGTATATGAACTGTGCATCCCTGTCCTCATGGCTGCTACCCTCATCGGTCTTTCTATTGCTTTGCAAGCTATATCCTGCTTCTCTGAGAATAACTCCTGCTAATTTATGACTAATGGGATATCCCATTTTCGTTGCCTGATCTGCGATGTTGCGCAAACTTTTATTAGTCCATAGCAGAGGTTTCATCGGGTCACCCATCGTATGAGGAGTCACAATTTGTTCTACTATTTTCGCCAATTCCAGATTCGTGGATGTCTTCTTTTTTCGCCCTCCACCTACCTTTCTGATTCTGGATTGCCCTTTAGGTGCTTGATCTATGCTGGGTATTGAGATTTCCTGCATCCCAAGATTCAATGTAACCCGAGACAAACCAGAGAGTTCCGACACCTTTACCAACCCGCCTCTGCCCATACTTTCGGCTTCAGCCGCCATTACTATTCTTTTCTGCTTCTCATTCAAAAACGGCAGTATCGTTTCGTACTTCTTACGGAGAGAAAAATCGGTTTCCATGAGTAATTATTTGTCACAAATGTACAGGTTATTTCGTGACAGTTCCTTAATCTTCAATGAACAACTCCCAAGTAATCTCGCAACCTGCGCGTCTGAGCGTTTCTGCAACGGAGCAATATTTATCGATAGAAAGGCCAACGGCGTGATTTGCTTTTGCTACTTCTACTTCGCCCGAGATGTAGAAGTCAATATGTACTTTCTGCCAAAGCGCAGGTTCTTTTCCTTTTTCCCTTTCTCCATCAATTTCCATTCTAATGCCCGTAAAATTTTGCCGTTGCTTGCGCAGAATGCTTACGATATCGATGCCGCTACAACCGCCTAAAGAAGCTAAAAGGTTCTGCATCGGACTGATACCAAAGCCTTGCCCACCACCGATTTTGCTGTTGTCCATCTTCACAACAATACCGCCTTCATCGGTGGCAGAAAAGCCAAATTCGGGTTGGGTGAGTTCAATGTTTATCCTTGGCATTAGTAAGTTTTATTGAAGTAGAAATTGAATCTTTTGACGGAGAAAATTCATTAGTAATGCCTAACAAGATTCACCATTTAAAAATCGAATTGAATTCATCCTGCGCGTGAGTTGCTGCCACTAAAAACGCAGGACTATTTAACCAAAACACCAAACTAAGTAAGCGTGAAATTCTCCTATCCACCATCATCTAAACGTCTGTAAAAGAAGCGAAAATTGCATTGTCAAGCGTACTTAAAACACCTTAAAAAACGCCTCTTCATACGAGCCTCCGATAGGTATTTTTACATCCCCAATGTAGATGTGCTTATTCCGCACCATACTGATGCGAGCCAAAGGCACGATATAGCTTCTATGCACTCTTATGAAAGTGGCGATTGGCAACATTTCTACCATCGCTTTCATCGTCATTCGAGCAACAATGGGCTTTGCGTTCTCTAGGTGAATTTTCAAATAGTCATCCAAACCTTCGATGTATTTTATATCCGCCAGCGCAACTTTATTTACACTATAATCTGCTCTAATTGAGATAAACTGCACGCCGCCAGAGGCTTGTTGTGCCTTAAAATCCATAGCATCTTGTGCCTTTGCCACTGCTTCCTTGAATCGGCTTTCGGCGAAGGGCTTGAGCAAATAATCAACTGCTTTGAGGTTGAACCCTTCCACGGCATATTCGCTATAGCCTGTTGTAAAAATAACTAGAGGTTCTCCTGGCAAATTTTTATAGAAATGCAAGCCTGAAACCGATGGCATCTGTATGTCCAGAAAAAGTAAATCCACAGGGTGGGAGCGCAAAAAATCCAAGGCTTCCCCTGGCTTTGTAAATGTGTGTTCGAGATTAAGGTCTGGAACGTTTGCGGCAAACCGCTCAATAATGCGCAAGGCAGGTGGTTCGTCGTCTATGGCAATAGCTCTGATCATCCTAGGGTGAGTGTTATATTGATGGAATAAACGTCGTCTTTAGCGAAAATAGACAATTCATAGCGGCCTGAATAAAGTAGCTCCAAACGACTCTTGGTGTTGGCCAATCCAAGCCCTCGCTCGTCATCGCGTAGCACCCGTACAAGCCTATTCCGAACGTTCATTCGAAGCTCGCCGTTATTGATATTGATTCTCACAACAATGCCCGATTCTTCCTCTGGATTAATGCCGTGTTTAAAGGCGTTTTCAATGAAAGGAATCAGCATCATTGGGGCAATTTCATAGCCGTCCGGTTCGCCAGTCACAATGCTGGAAATACCCACTGTTCTACCAAATCTAAGTTCCTGAAGCGTGATGTAGCTCTGGATGTATTTTAACTCCCTTTCTAAAGGCACAAAATCTCGCGCACTCTCATCGGTCACGTAGCGCATCATCGACGAAAGCTGTGCGATGGCATCAGGAGTTTGAGGGGCTTGCTCTATTGAAAGCGCATAAATAGTATTGAGAGTATTGTACAAAAAATGAGGTTGAATTTGCGATTTTAGAAAGGCCAATTCCGCAGTGGTTTTGTCTTCACGCGCTCGTTTCCATTGATCTCGAATACGCAACATTAGGGAGATAAGAAAAACGGCGATGAAGCGAAAAAGATTGTGGTTGATGTCAAAAAGAAGGTTGTCGCCAAAAGTCCTGGGGCGCACTTTTGGGAGCGTCACATAGGGTATGGCTATACGCGGGAGTAGCGTAATAATAGTGAACACCGCGAGGGTTATTAAGGTAAAGCTTGCATAATTCCTCCTCAGGTAAAACTCCGGAATGAGGTAATAAAAATTGAGGTAGAAATAGCCGAGCGTAAGGGAATACCCCAGAACCTCTCGCCAATCATCAATGTCAATCGCAAAACTCCCCGTATTTTCTCTAGAAAGAAAAATTGGAATGGCGAGGAAGGCCGCGCAGCAAAGGATATGAATGAGAATGTCGCGAACGCGGTTCATAGTTGCCTCCCAAATATAGCTCGATTTTGTTTGAAAAAAATCTCGGTGTTTAGATATTTATACAGAAGCTCCCTACGCGAATACCTCCAATTCATTGTACACCGTATCGCGCTCGACAGGTATTTTTCCGACAGCACTGATGAGGTCACAAATTTGTTCGGTACTCAAGCTTGGGCTTTGTTCTTCACTACCCGCCATACTATAAATCTTGGTGGTATCATCTATCGTTCCGTCCAAATCATTAACGCCAAAGGCTAAGGAAAGCTGCGCACTTTGACGGCCAAGCATTGGCCAATATGCCTTTAGATTTTTGAAATTGTCCATAAACAATCGCGCAATAGCATACAGCCGCATATCTTCTACAACAGTGCTTTCTGCCACATGGCTCATGTCGTTATTACCATTCCTAAACTTGAGCGGAATGAAACAATTATAGCCACCGGTTTTGTCTTGAGATGCTCGCAAACGACTCATGTGATCCACACGATGAGCATAGCTTTCAATGTGGCCATAAAGCATGGTAGCATTGGTGTGCATTCCCAATTTGTGAGCCATTTCATGAATTTTAAACCAACCATCAGCATCCACTTTGTCGGGGCAAATTTCAGATCTTACTTCTGGGGCGAAAATCTCTGCTCCTCCGCCAGGCAAACTTTGCAAACCGGCATCCTGCAAGGCTTTCATCCCTTCTTCAACACTAAGTTTTGCCTTGCGAAACATGTAATCTAGCTCCACAGCGGTGAAGCCTTTGATGTGCAATTCCGGACGATGGGCATGAATTTTCCGAATAGTTTCGCAAAAGAATTCCAGATTCATTTTGGGATGTACGCCGCCCACTATATGCACTTCCGTAACCGGCTTGCCATCGTATTTCTTCACGATGTCTAGCATATCATTTTGCGTCAATTCCCAACCCTCATCGCGGTGTTTGTACTTCCGAGAATAAGAGCAAAAATTGCAGGTAAAGACGCAGACATTCGTAGGCTCGATATGGAAATTCCGATTGAAATAAACCTTCTTGCCATGAAGGCGTTCCGCTACTTGCGCGGCAAGTGCACCAACAAAAGAAAGTTCGCCTTTTTCGAAAAGCAAAACGCCCTCCTCTTCGGTAAGGCGTTCTTGCTGCTGCACTTTTTCGGCTATGCGAAGAAGGCGGCTATCGAGTGTTTGGTTTTTGAGAATGAAATCTAAGGAATGGTTCTTAATAGTCATTTTTTATTGGAGCACAATTTTGCGCGTCAAAGTTCCTTCAGCAAATTGACATTTAACCATGTAAATGCCTCTAGCAGCATTGCCAACGGCAATATCAAAGCTATTGCTACCATTTGCAGTGATGTGGGCAATGGATTGACCGAGCATGTTCATGACATCTGCGGAAAGGAAATGGTTGCTGCCCTCAACGCTAAGATGTAATTTTCCAGTTGCGGGATTGGGCACTACGGATATTGAATTGTTAGCAATACTTTCTTTAAGACCGAGCACTAGCCCTGGCTGCTGTGTGAGCGAAAAGGACTCGCTTTGAAGGTAAGACTGCATAACAATCCCTTGCTGTGTGGTAAACATGTACATGGCAGCATCATCCACGTAATCCATGTAATTCATGAACATGATACTGGTGCCGCTGCCGACTTTAGTACAGGCATCGTATAGTGGATAGCTAGGGCTGCCGTAGGTAGCATCTGCTTCAGGCGGTGTATCTGCTATGCCATCATCTTGCCCACCATTATCGGGGCATAAACCGCCATCATCGCCCCAAGTATGAACCATCTCAAAATAATGCCCCATTTCATGCGTTAGGGTACGGCCTTTGTCAATGTTTGGAATAAAATTTTGTTCAGGAAACTCTCTGACACCGATTGCGCCATAATTGAGTACAATTCCAAAGTCAGTATTGGTAATTATATGAGGATTTGAGGGCGTACCTGCATTGTAACCCAGATTGCTTGGCGGGCTGGTAATCCCCAAAACAGTACCGGCACCACCACTCGTAATATTCACCACCCAAATGTTCAAGTATTTCGTAGGATCCCAAGCTGCGAGACCTACAGAAGTATTTTGCTTGGCGGTGTAGCAATCATGGTTTACATCATAAACAGAAGGAGCCGACAAGTGTTTCAATTCTATACCGTTACTGATTGTGCTAGAAGTAATCATTTTTGCAAGCCCAAATTGAATACTAACATTTTGAAATCGTGATTTAAACGCTGCAGGGATAAGATTCTGGTCTGCATTTCCACCATTAAAATCAGTATTCAGGCCTTTAATTTGAGAATTTACTCTCCTCATAATTCCTGAATCGCGACCACAATAAATGTATTCATCATCGGTAAGTAAGAAGTGAAAAACAACAGGAATTGGATATTGAGCTGTGGTCTTTTTTGCGCTGTTTGTCGGCACTGTTGCCAATGCTTTTGCAAATTGCTGCGCCTTTTCAGCCTGTTTCTGCTGATATAAGGCGGGATAGTCCCGCTTCATGTTTTCTAAGAAAATAGGATTACCACAATTGCGTTGGGCAGTTGCATTTTCAATAATAAAAACAGAGAACAGTGCGCAGGCAATCACTGTAAAAAGAATACGTTTCATACAAGTACGCTGATTGAAGCGAAAGAGCAAGTTACTTGAAATAACTAGAGTTATTTTTGGGATGCGGTCAAAGCCTTTTAAAGAAAAGCTATTTTTTCTCCCGACTATTAATTTCGTCGCGGATAGGGATGGCTCGAACATAATCTTCTTGCTCCAGCACCTGTTGTAACAAGGCATTCAAATCTTCGATGCTCATGCGTTTTAAGTCTTTATCTGTGCCTCCAGAGGTCACTTTTGGAGCTTTTCGCTCCTCTGTTGTTGGTGCTTCACTTCCCTCTTGTGGGTCAAGATATAGCCCAGCGGTTTCTAAAATACTTTCCAAAGTATAAATGGGACAAGCGGCACGAACGGCAAGAGCTAGTGCATCTGAGGTACGGGCATCTATCTCCAAGATTTCGCCATGATTATCGCAAATGAGCTTTGCAAAAAATATCCCTTCTTCGAGTTTATAAATTATCACTTCGGTCAATTCTATGCCAACCGTGGTCATGAAATTGGCAAACAAATCGTGGGTAAGCGGGCGACTGGGCTGCATCTTTTCTAGGGCAACGGCAATAGCTTGAGCTTCAAAGCCACCAATCACAATAGGGAGGCGTCTCAAGCCATTCAACTCTCCAAGCACAACGGCATAAGAATGCGTCTGCGTTATGCTGTGAGAAAGGGCAACAATTTCCAGTTCTATCTTTTTCATTCTGTAGGTCTAAATCGATAATTCTTGCTGCTTCAATTGATGCGAAAGGGTGAAGATAATAAAATTTAAAAATGAAATTTCCGCGCTAAAATAAGGTCGGCGCTGCGTTATCTGTTGGTTGTATTTCTTCTTCTGCTCCATCCTCCGAAATAAGGCTTACTTTTTTCAAGTCGGTGTCTGCAATGCGCGTGCCTATTGCCTTCCAGCCAGTAATGTCAATTATTTCCGCAAGTTCCAAATTTTGCTTTTCAAACTTTTTACCATAGTCCAATTCCACTACCGGAGCCGTTTGGTTGGTAACCATTTCCAAATAATTCCCGCTGCCTTCTCGGATGGCGAGGAAGTGATTGTTCAAAGTTTGGGTCTCAATGTGAAAGCGCTTGGCGTAAAACTGTGCATGCTTTCTATCGAAATAAATCAGAGAATAAACAGCCTCTAATTCATGTTTTGCAATGAGCTTTAGTTTATCTACTTCGTAACGTTTGGTCATGTCTGCAAGGCTCAGTTCATAAGTTCCATCAGCATAAAAAGCGATGATGCGGTCTTCCTCGCCAAAACGCCCGAGCAGCTTGCCATAGCCATCCTGATTAAGCTTTCCAATTTCTTCATCAAAGTAGAATTGTGGAGCAGATATGGTGGACACGCCTTTCTCTTTCAACTTCACACTTTTTATCGGGTATTTCGTCACCTGATTGCCGCCAGCGGTTCGGGATTTAATATCAAGTTTGGCAAAGGAAAAATGAAGCTCTTTGATGCGTGCGCTGGCCCCCGAATTGAGATTCACAGACACCACTTCTGCTTCGGCATTCGGATTGGCGGTAAAGTATATCACCTTACTACCAGCGGCACCTTTTGTGAGGTTGTATTCTTTGTCTCGGGTAATACCAGTTACGTTGAAACGCTTTGCCATGGCTATTCCCGACTTACCATCTACATAAATCATGTTGTAGGTCGTGCGCTCATCATTCTTTTTAAATACATCGACATGAATGATGTCTTTGCCCACAAAAGTCTTATCGGCAACCTTGGTCACCATCATCCTACCGTCTTTTAAAAAGACAATAATTAGGTCGAGATTGGAGCAGTCAAAAGCATACTCATCTTTCTTCAAACTGGTACCAATGAAGCCTTCTTTGTAATTCACATAAAGCTTGGTATTCGCAATGGCTACCGTGGTGGCTTGAATGGTTTCAAAAGGCCTGATTTCTGTTTTTCGCTCGCGGCCTTTACCGTACTTTTTAAGAAGGCTTTCGAAATATTTTATGGCGTAGTCATTTAGGTGTTCGATGTCGTGTTTGAGCTGTTGCATCGTGTCTTCTACCCCACGGATATGTTCATCTGCTTTGAAGGAATCAAACTTGGAAATACGCTTGATTTTGATTTCCGTCAGCCGAGTGATATCTTCTGTTGTCGCCTCACGACGAAGCAATTTTTTGAAAGGAGTCAATCCTTTGTCAATCGCGTCCAGCACGCCTTCCCAGGTCGTTTCTTCTTCAATATCGCGGTAAATTTTGTTCTCAATAAATATCTTTTCGAGAGTAGAATAATGCCAATCATCATCTTGTTCTCCAAGTTTTATTTCGAGCTCTTTGAGTAAAAGTTCATTAGTAAAATCTACCGAACGGCGCAGCAATTCGCTAACGCCCAGAAACTCCGGCTTATCACCATAAATCACGCAGGCATTTGGCGAAATGCTCACCTCGCAATCCGTGAAAAGATAAAGTGCGTCAATAGTTTGGTCGGGTGAAATCCCAGGTGCGAGCTGCACGTCCAATTCCACTTCCGCTGCCGTATTGTCGCGTACACTCTTTATCTTGATTTTACCACTGTCATTGGCTTTAAGAATGCTTTCAGCAAGCCCTAAAGTGGTGATACCGTAAGGCACGTCTTTGATATGAAGCGTCTTTGCATCCACCTTCTCAATATGCGCACGCACGCGCACTTTGCCGCCGCGCATACCATCGTTGTAATTGCTCACATCCACCATTCCACCAGTCAGGAAATCGGGAAATAATTCGAACTTTTTCCCTTTTAAATAGCGGGTAGCCGCATCAATTATTTCGATAAAATTGTGTGGTAGGATTTTGGTAGAAAGCCCAACAGCAATGCCATCCGCACCTTGCGCCAGCAATAATGGAAACTTCATGGGCAGCACCACGGGTTCGTTTTTCCGACCATCGTAGCTCAATTGCCATTCGGTAGTTTTTCCATTAAAGGCTACTTCATTGGCAAACTTGGAAAGCCGCGCTTCGATGTACCTCGGTGCCGCAGCAGAATCGCCCGTGCGCACATCCCCCCAGTTTCCCTGAGTGTCTATCAGCAAATCTTTTTGGCCGATGTTGACCATAGCATCGCCAATACTGGCATCGCCATGCGGATGGTATTGCATGGTCTGCCCTATCACATTGGCTACCTTATTATAACGCCCATCGTCCATTTCCTTCATAGCATGAAGAATGCGGCGCTGCACGGGTTTCAGCCCGTCGTAAAGGGCGGGAACGGCTCTTTCTAAAATGACATAGCTGGCATAGTCGAGAAACCAGCTTTGATACATACTATCTATAAAAACGGACTTGCTTTCGTTATGGTCTTGATCGTTATTTTCGGGCATTTGTGTACTAAAAAATCGTCGGAAAAACGCCGCCAAAGAAACGGCATAAGGGGCAAATCGATTTTTAAAATTGGTTCAAGTCTTTTAAAATTTGCAGGAGCGAAAAATCTGTCCACTCCATGCGGATATATCTGGAAGATTGGTGGTAGAAACGGCGAATAACGCTAAAGTAGTTGCAAATTATTCCGTCAATAATGCACTGGGACGAAGTTTTGCTGGCTTTTACTATGCAATAGGCTATTGAATAAAGGAATCTTGCGTAGCAGAAAGAAAACAACTTAGAAAGATCTTTAAAAAAGTCTTTGAAATAGATACCAACAAACTATTTAAGAAAGATGCCCTCGGCTAAGTAAAGGGCATCTTTTATTGGGCTATCGGGAATGAAACCTTTTGAGCCAGCCAGGTGTCCTTTAGAGGCACGAGCCAGCGCGTTTTTAGGGTTTCCAAATCTGCAATAGTATTGTCAAAAAGAAGTGTATCCGCATGGATGTAATCCTTGTCTATGGCGTATTGTACCTGATTTAGCGGCAACATTTGGGGTTCATCTTTTACTAAAAAAGTAAGCATCAATCGGTCAAAAAGTTTGGTATCATATTGACGGCCAATGCTCTTAATCACCATTTCCATCGCGTCAGTGCTACAGCCGCTGACAACGGTCTGGCTGAGGTCTGCAATCACAACTATAAATTGGCTGAAAAGCAGTTTTGCCCAGCCTTTTACCGGAGCACCGTGGGCAGTCCACTGGCTGTAAAATTGATGGAGCTGTTCGTCTATTTCTCGTTGCTGTTCGGGTGTAAAGCGGCGGGAACTTTGATAAATCCAGACTTTTGACGTACTGGGAAAATCTTGAGGAAGTGCGGCGATAATATCTTGATGGAACATGGCGGTAAAGGTAGGAATTACGCTTTGAGAAGGTATGGAATTGCAAATTCAAGCACTATGCAAGTCAATATCCATCGCCTTCGCCACCATAGGAAGCAGGTAAAGGATAGCCCAAACTCCGCATGATTTGCTCTAAATCATGCTCTTCTTCCGGATGGTATTTTCTATTGAGATTGAAGCCATGAAAACGCGCCCAGGCCTGCCATTTAAGCGCAGGAAAAGTTCCTTTAAAATCAGAAAGCTGTTGGTAGAGATTGAAACCCGTTTCGCGAGCCGTGAGCTTGATTAAAAGAACACCTTGAGTTTCATTGAGCGAAGTTATTTTGTCCTCAAAACGGCTATGTACGACAGCTTCCTTGTCCCGAATGTATTGGCGCCGCGCCTTGCCTTGCAAATGTTCCACATTTAGCTTAGTGTCCATTTCGTCGAACATTTGCACCGCTTCCTTTAAATAGGGAAGAATGGTGGTGACGTAATATTTCATTTGATTGTAGCGATACCGAGCTGTATCATTTGCCCAAACGCGCGTGCCATTTTTATCAAAATTGTTCAAGGAAACCCGATAAAGAGTATCTGGTACTACCACTTCCTGTGCTTTTGCCGAAGACGAAAAAAAGAAAACCAACCCAAGCACCACTGCAAAATTTTTCATACTGTTCTAAAACCAATTTCTATACCAATTCTGCGGCCATGAAGACGTTTAACGAAAAATTTTAGAGTTCGAGGCACGGCGTTTGTGGTAGTCAAAACAAAAAATGGCAAGATTCCCTTTCAGTAAAAAAGTGCAGCAAATCCGCAGCCTGTCCCAACTTTGGCAGTATCGTGCTGCCCTGTTCTCCATGTTTCGGGATGCATGGCGCGGCAAATACAAGCTTTCCATCCTCACTATTCTCGCACTCGTTGCCGCGGGCATTTACATTCTTTCACCGTTTGATTTAATTCCAGATTTTATTCCCGTAATCGGATGGATAGATGATGGAATCGTGTTTTACTTTTTACTCAAAAGATTGATGCACGAACTGAATCGCTATTCACTGCGCAATCTCAAATTGCTATCCGAAGAAGAGTTTTCAAGAAGAAAATAAGGAGGACGCGGCAGCCAATGTTTCCGGCTTGCCAATATCTGTGAACACATCGCCGGTATGGTCGAAACCGAGAATTTTTTGCTTCGCAAATACTGCATCGAGATACGCATCTATCAAAGAAAACTTGCCCTCACGCTTTATGGAATGAATAAATTCCTGTGTCAAGATTTGAATACCTGAAAACGCGAAAGCCTTTCCTCTACTGCCTTTCAGCTCACCAGTCTTTTCATTTTTCCAGCCGACCAATTCATTTTCTTTATTAAAAAGCAAATAACGAGAAGAAGTTCTGTGCATTACCGCAAGACTGACAATGGGAGCATTTCGTTCGTGGAATTCAATCATTTTTGTAAGATTGAAATTGGTCAACACATCCACGTTCATCACGACAAAAGCCTTTTCATTTTCAAAAAACGAAGCAGCTTTCAGCACACCACCACCAGTTTCTAAAACGACATGGCGCTCATCGGAAATAGAGACATTGGAGCCCCAACCCGAAGCGTCAGCAATTGCCTTTTCAATCTGTTCGGCAAAGTGATGCACATTCACAATTACGTCCCGTATCCCAAAGGATTGCAGGTAGCGAATATTCCATTCCATCACCGTCCTATCGCCTACTTTGGCCAACGCCTTGGGATGATTATTGGTAAATGGAGCGAGCCTAGTCCCCAGACCCGCCGCCAAAATCATGGCTTTCATAGCTGCAAATGTGCGTAAAACAAGCTTGTCATTAGGGCGTAATCAAGCACCTTTGCAGCTATACCTTTTTTAAGATTGATGTTCACGAGATACTGGCGTAATTATCCCTGGTTTTTGCAGATGGCTTTGTTCCTCCTGCTCATTTTTACGCTTTCCTCTTTCGGCACTTATATGATGTTGGTGTTGGTGCCCAAACTTACCGGCGTACCCATCGCCGATATTGCCGCATTAGGTAGTGATTCAAGTACCAAGACGATTCATGCCTCTTTGCTGGCGCAAGCCATCTCTCACTCCAGTATTTTCACGATTCCTGCCTTGCTTTTTGCAGGATTTACACATCCTCGTTTGCGGGATTATCTGGGTCTGCGAATGCCCGGAAAGCCCATCCACTGGCTACTTTCCGTCAGTATTATGCTTGGGCTGATTCCGATTTTTTTGAATGGAGAGGCTTGGATGACGCAGCATTTACATTTTGGGAAATGGGCGGATGATATGCAGGCAGCGAACAATACCACGGTCGCCGCATTTCTAAAATTAAAGGGAACTGGAGAATTGGTTTTATTGCTTTTTGTCTTAGCTGTCCTCCCTGCTTTTGGCGAAGAATTGGTCTTTCGTGGAGTGATGCTTCGCTTGTTCCATCGTCGGACTTTCATTAGTCAAAACCCTCAAATTATTACTGTGGCAGAGGCTCAAAAGCGGATGATATTTCCGATTGCTTTCACAGCGTTTTTATTTGCAGCTATCCATTTCAATCCCTACGGATTCGTCTTCATTTTTATTGCAGGGTGCATGCTAGCATTTATCTATTACCTCACAGGCTCTATACTTTGTAGCATGTTGGCGCACTTTGTTTACAACGGCATCCAAGTAGTATCTGTGGTGACGAGCAGCCAAACTGACGTAGCTACCAAAGTGGTCCAAGGCGATAGTTTACCTATCTACTTCCCGATTCTGGGACTCTGTGTTTTTGCCCTGTCATTTTATCTCTTAATCTGCACCCAGACTCCGTTAAAAGCAAATTGGTCAGACGATTTTTTATTAGAAAAAGCATCCAAAGAATCTTAAATAAAACCACCAAACCTCAAAACATTTATGGCACTTCATTGGCCAACTTTCTTCACCCGTTTAGGTAGCGCAATCGTCTTTTCCGCCATCATGATGGTAGGTTTACTTTGGAATCAATGGGCATTTCTGGTGCTCATTTCTTTAATCACTTCATTTTGTCTTTTTGAGTTTTTCAGAATGCTAAAGAAGGTGTATCACGATTCGGAATGGCCGAATTTTCTGATGCCCGCAACGATAATTTACGCCTTAATACTTATTTGGTTGCCACCAATCTCTGCTGCTTTACAAGGCTTGCCACCGAATATTGCGCATCAAAAATTTCTTCCGCCATTGATGGTCGGATTGCCGCTGATTTTACTCACAACTATTCTACCCAAAAAAACAGCTTTACGGGCGGGAGTCTTTGCCATGGCAGCCTTAGGTTACATCGCCGCACCAGCCTTGATGCTCTATTCTATGAGGCTACAAAGCTTGCTTTTGCCGCTCGCTTTAGTACTACTCATTTGGATGAACGATACCATGGCCTATCTAGTAGGTTCCTTTATTGGCCGCACACCTTTCTCGAGCATTTCTCCCAAGAAAACCTGGGAAGGCACTACTGGCGGAGCCTTGCTCACGATGGGATTGGCAATAGTTTGGGGCTGGAAGAGCCAACTTTTTCAAATCGAAGACTGGATTGTATTAGCACTTTGCGCATCTGTTGCCGGCACTGCGGGAGATCTATTGGAAAGTAAATTGAAACGCATAGCTCATGTGAAAGACAGCGGAAAGATAATGCCCGGGCATGGCGGCGCATTAGACAGATTTGACTCTCTACTTATCGCTGTTCCATTTGCATTTTGTTATTCTTGGCTTTACGTGGAAGCCTTAAACATCAAAGTCTTTTAGAAACAAGCAAGCAAAATTCAAGGCGTAACTTTACGTACGTTGCGTCCTGAAAGGCTTGCCAATAGGCCGTTTCAAGAATTGCAACGAAAAAAATAATCAAAAAAAGACTCCCCACTCTATGACTATTCACCGCGAAGGCATTCGGTACATCATCATTGCTACTGCGCTTTGGATGCTGTTTGGCTCTCTCGTTTACCGCTATCTCTATGCGTGGCCCTGGATAATGTATCCGCTCAATTTCCTTTGCTTTTTGCTTTGGGCTTGGGTTATTTGGTTTTTCCGCTTGCCGGTTCGCAATTTTTCGAAAGGAATAGAAATGGTGGTAGCGCCCGCAGATGGTAAAGTGGTAGTAATCGAAGAAACCTACGAGCCAGAATATTTCAAGGATAATCGACTCCAAATCTCCATCTTCATGAGTCCGCTGAATGTGCACGTAAACCGCAGTCCCATTGACGGCGTGGTGAAATACATGAAATACCATAAGGGGAAATTCCTCGTAGCCTGGCATCCTAAAAGCAGTACCGAAAATGAGCGCACAACTCTTGTGATTGAGAATGAAAACATGACCGTTATGCTGCGCCAAGTGGCTGGTGCTGTTGCTCGCCGTATCTGCTGCTATGTAAAAGAAGGTCAGGAAGTAAAGCAAAATGAAGAGTTTGGCTTTATCAAATTCGGGTCGCGAGTAGATATCTATTTACCTCTTGGCACCGCAATAGATGTTAAGATTGGTGAAATCGTAAAAGGAGGGGTAACAACAATCGCGCATTTACCTTAGTTTCGCCATTCACCACAAAAAAAACGAATTTTCTATGAAAAAGATCACGCTTATCATCGCAGGACTAATGCTTGCAGGCTCTTCTTTTGCTTATGATTGCAATGGTAAAAAGGATTGCAGTAAAAAGGACAAAAAGGAGTGTAAGAAAGAGTGCAAGAAAGATACTAAGTCTTGCTGCAAGAAAGGCGCAGAAACTGCCAAGAAGTAATTCTCCCTTTCCCAAAACATTGAAGCCGATACATGAAAGTGTGTCGGCTTTTTTGTGTTTAGAAGGCTATCGCTGAGAAGGCTCAATTACTTGATACATACGTTAAACGCCATAGTTGCGAGGGGCGTTACCACCTTGCTATTAGGTGTCGCCTTTCCAGGATTTTAAAGAGGTGTCCTGGCTTAAAAAAGGACTGTCATTCTGACAAGAAGCCCTTATTGGAACAAGCTTTGTTACGCTGTCCTTATTCAACCAAAAAAAATCAAGAAAACGAATATGCACGAACACGGTACCATCTCCATCCACACGGAGAATATTTTCCCCATCATCAAGAAATTCCTTTACTCTGACAACGAGATTTTTCTACGCGAGCTCGTCTCCAATGCTGTAGATGCCACGCAAAAAATAAAACGCCTTTCTAGCCTTGGTCAATACCATGGTGAGCTGGGTGATTTGCGGGTGAAAGTGGTGCTGGACAAGGAAGCGAAGACGATTACCGTCTCCGACAGCGGGCTCGGTATGACCGCCGAAGAAATCAAGAAGTACATTAACCAGATTGCGTTTTCCGGTGCTACAGAATTTGTAGAAAAATTCAAAGAAGCGAAAGATGCCTCCGAAATTATCGGTCGATTCGGACTCGGATTTTACTCCGCTTTTATGGTAGCCAGTCGCGTAGATATCGACAGCCTATCCTACCAAGAAGATGCCACACCTGCGCATTGGACATGCGATGGCAGCACGGAATTTGACATTAGCGATGGCACACGCCAGGCACGCGGTACAGATATCACGCTGCACATCAATGAAGAAAGCGAGGAGTTTTTGAATGAAAACAGACTTCAGACAATCCTTGATAAATACTGCAAGTTTCTGCCTGTTCCGATTCAATTTGGAACTAAAACTGAAAGCGTAGAAGATGGCGAAGATGCAGAGGGCAAGAAGCAATGGAAGGAAGTAGAGGTGGATAATATCATCAACAATACCACACCTATTTGGACAAAAACGCCCGCAGAATTGAAGGACGAAGACTACCTCAATTTCTACCGCGAACTTTATCCTTTTTCTGAAGACCCGCTGTTCTGGATTCACCTAAATGTGGACTATCCTTTTAACCTTACCGGCGTTCTTTATTTCCCAAAGCTGAAACCCGATTTCGAACTCCAGCGCAACAAAATCAAGCTCTATTCCCGCCAGGTTTTCATTACCGATGATGTGAAGGATATCGTGCCTGAATTCCTGATGCTTTTGCATGGCGTGATTGATTCGCCAGACATTCCCTTGAATGTTTCGCGTTCTTTTTTGCAGGCCGACGGCGCGGTGAAAAAAATCAACAGCTACATTACGAAGAAGGTTGCAGACAAGCTCCAGGATCTGTTTAAGAACGACAGGAAGGCTTATGAAAGTAAGTGGACTGACATTGGCTTGTTTGTAAAATACGGCGTGGTGAGTGATGCAAAGTTTGCTGAAAAAGCAAAAGATTTTGCCCTACTAACAAACACAAAGGCTGAGCAATTTACAGTAGAGGAATACCGCAATAAAGTAGCGCCCTTGCAAACCGATAAAGACGGCTTTGTGGTGATGCTTTATACCAATGATGCGACTAAAAATGATGCTTTCGTTCAAGCGGCAAGTAAGAGAAGCTATGATATTTTGTTGATGAATTCACCGATCGACAATCACTTTGTATCACATTTGGAGCAGAGCTTGGAGAAGGTACACTTCCGCCGTGTGGACTCTGACGTGATGGATAATCTCATTCCTAAAGAGGATGCGATAGCAAGTGTTTTGAGCGATGAGCAGCTTGCCGACGTGAAGGAAATTTTTGGAAAAGCAATTACCAAACCAGGCATGGAAGTGGCCGTTGAAAGCCTTAGCGCAGACGAGCTACCTGTGACGGTAACGATGGAAGAATGGATGCGTAGAATGAAGGAAATGGCTGCTCTTGGCGGCGGCGGAGGAATGAATTTTTACGGTGCAATGCCGGATAGATTTAAAGTGGCTGTAAATGCCAATCATCCGCTAATCACGCGCATTCTGGCCACTAACGAACCTGAAGAAAAAGCGAAGCTGGCGAAGCAAGCATATGACTTGGCTTTGCTTTCGCAGGGAATGCTTATCGGCTCGGAACTCACCGATTTTGTGAATAGAAGTATTGAAATGATAGGAGCATAAAACTCCATTGTTTAGCCTCTTAAATTAGCCCTCGATGTAGCAATACACGGGGGCTTTCTTTACCCCGTTAGGCAAGGGAAAAGCAAGCAAAAGTGCAGGTCAAAAAATGAACTAAACTCTTGCCATTGGTCGAGCGACGAAGTGCTTTACATCCGTCACTAAATTTCCTACAGATTCTATCGCACGCTCGAGTTGATTCTTCGTAATTCCCAAGGAATTGCACCAACACAATACCTGCCATGAATCCTTCAAATTGATGGTCCAATCTTCCAAAAGTGCCATCTGGTTTTGTTCATTCTTCATAAGAATTCGGCTTTTTTCGGTTCTTTAGCCATCCAAAAGTATCGCACCGAAACAATTTTTTTTACCGTTTTTAAACGGTATTTACAATGTATTTTTATAAATGCGAAATTAAAGAAGAAGTTATAATTGCTTGATTTCAAAATAATTAAAACAAAAATTATCCAAATTCAAAATTTTAATCGCAATATTAATCATAAGTAAACTGTTTCTCTGTAACATTTTTTGAGGTAAAATTGGAAAATTATCGATAAAAATGTTGTGGACCTTATTATCTTCAAGCACCGTAAAACATTCACCAAATGAACCAAAAAGAAAAGGCAAAAGAGCCTACAAAAGACGTGAAAGAAGTTGGTGAAAAAAGCACTGTAAAAGAAAAAGAAATGAGTTTTAGGTCGATGCTCGAACAATTCTACAAAAAAAGTTTCGAGTCGCTACCAGAGCCCGAAACACCTCCCAACTCCCAGCCCTTTATTGCGTCACATTAAGTACCCGACAACTTCACCTGCACGCGCAGGTTTTTTTATGCCTTATAACTCGACGAACGTTTTACGCGTTCACGAGGTTCTACCTTCGCCTTCAACATGTCTGTTTTCCAAACTATCGCTCCACTCGTCATCACTTGCAACAAACGTCTGTCTCCTTTTCTAGCTACAGAAATTGAACATCTGGGTTTTTCTGGATTGGAACCTTTCCCAACAGGTGTGCGGCTGGAAGGAACGCTCAACGATTGCATTCGACTTAATCTCTCCTTACGCTGTGCCAGCCAAGTGCTCTACCAACTTTTTCAATTCAAAGCTAAGAATGCGGATGAAGTTTATGCTGAATTGAAGGAACTAGCTTGGGAGGATATTTTGCCTCAAGATGGCTATTTCTCGGTCACGGCAAACGTATTTAATGATACCATCAACAACAGTATGTTTGCCAATCTGCGCGTGAAGGATGCAATAGTAGATAGAATGCGGAACGTGCACGGGGAGCGGCCTTCAACGGGTTCGGAGCTCAACGGAGCTGTCATTCACCTTCATTGGCAAAACGATGAGGCCACCATTTTTATAGATAGCTCGGGGAGCTCACTTGCTAGGCATGGTTATCGCAAACTACCTGGGCGAGCACCTATGCTCGAAGCACTTGCTGCAGCTACAATTCTGGCTACAAAATGGGATAGAAAATCCCCCTTCGTAAATCCTATGTGTGGCTCTGGAACTCTGGCTATTGAAGCAGCACTTTTGGCCACAGATACACGCCCAGGGCTATTTCGCAGCAATTTTGGGTTCATGCACATCATAGGATATGAAGAAGATATTTTCTTGCAAGAACGCAATCGACTTGAATCCTTAATCAATGAAGAGATTGAAGGCCTGCAAATCCTTGCCACAGACTATAGCAGTGTGGCTATTGATGCCGCCAAAAAGAACGCAAAAGCCGCTGGAGTAGCGCATCTCATCACTTTTGCAGTATGCGATTTTAAAGAAACAAAAGTACCTGAAACAGAAAAAGGTGTCGTAATGTTCAACCCCGAGTATGGCGAACGTTTGGGCGATTCTACAGAACTGGAGACGACTTACAAAGAGATGGGTGACTTTATGAAGAACCGCTGTGGTGGCTACTGGGGCTATATTTTTACGGGCAATCTGGAACTGGCAAAGCACATTGGTTTGAAGGCAAAACGCCGAATAGAATTCTTTAGTAGCAAGATTGATTGCCGGCTCTTAGAGTTTGAATTGTATGCAGGCTCCAAACGGAAGCCGTTAGTACTGTAGAAGGTGACTTTGCTTTTGCCCACAAAAATCGCTACTCAATCTTTCATGTTTTGCTCAATGTGCCTGTCCGGGATAAACCAAATGCAGGCCACTATTGCCTAAAGCGCCGTACTAATTCTTGAATCGAAAAAGGCTAGCACAATCGCCACAACGTAGCAAAGAATAGACACTTTCCCCTTGTAATTCTTCCCCATTGCACGAGCAAGAACGGAATCTTTAGGATGGATACGCACCAGACGAATAAACAGAATGGTGTAGGCAAGGGCACACATCAAAAGCACGAAACCCTATACAATTATCGACTCTTGTGCAAACTGATGTTCACCCATCTAGGCGGAGGCAAAAGGAGTCAATGAAAGCCAGAAAATGAGATGAATATTTGCCCACAAAACCGACCCATCAATATGATGGACTGCTTGCATTAAATGGCGATGGTTGTTCCAATAAATTCCAACATAAATAAAACTCAATACATAGCTTAGAAACACGGGTATTAAGGTTTCCAAGGATGCCAAATCTCCACTATGCGGCACTTTTATTTCCAGTACCATAATAGTGATGATGATGGCTATTACACCATCGCTGAAAGCTTCCATCCTGCCTTTAGTGATGTTTCGTATTTATAGCCTAAAATAAGAACATAAAGTTTCTATAGGGCGAGATATTGAAGCAATAACAGGATTATTTTTGCCCATGCATCAGTTTTCTTTTAGAAAGTCCAGCCGTCTATTCAGCATTATTTTTTGTTTTCTTGCTTTCGGAAGTTCCTGTCGAAAAGAAGGCGTTAATCAAAACCTCAATAATAATATTCAAAAGTCGTTTGATTTTATGAGCATAAAGCTGGGGAGCAGTTGGAATTATGGGGCGAAGTCTGGTGTTGAATATACGCGCTTTGCTCGCGATAAAGACACACTAAAAGACGGTTTAACCTTCTCCTATTTCGAACGTCTCGACACTTCCAATAATTTGATTCCAGAGTATTTTGGCAAGAACAGTGGCTATTATTTTACGTTAATCGATTTGGATGGTTCGGAAACAAATTATTTACCCTATGCCTTTTGGAAGGATAGTGCGAGCAAGGGGACATCTTGGAACAATACTGGCTCAGTTTCTTATCCAAGTTTAGGCAAAGTTCCCATTTTGATTGAATCTACCGAAGTGGACGATAATGTTACGCTCTATCATACTGATTCTACCTACAAAAATTTGATTCACGTACACAGCAATATCAAAGCTACCTTAAGTAATTTAAGAGTGGGTACGCTGGATATTTGGTTTAGAAAAGGGCTTGGAGTTGTGCGGCAAGAGGCGGATATCAGTATCCTAGGAGCATTTAAATTGCAATATACCGACTCATTACTCCACTATCATATTGAACCTTAGGCTCGGATTAGGTAGCAAGATAGAGGAAAGTATCTTCGGATTTTTCAGGAAATACGCACGAGAATGCCCTACAAATAAGAACTACACAAGTGGATGTTCCTACATTTTTTGCATTTTTACTTTTGCATTTTACCTTCTCTACCATTCTACCGTTTCTCCCAGCTTCTGCCCTGCCACCGCTGGTATAGGCCGTTTCAGCTTAATAACTTTTACAAATGCCAGAAAACGTATAGTCAGATAAATAGGATCCACTTCATGCCATCTTTTTCCAAAATTGACATCACTTGGAAACTTGTGGTGATTGTTGTGATAGCTCTCTCCAAGCATGAGAATATCTACTGAAAACAAATTCTGCGAGGTGTTCTTCAACTTGTAATTGATGTAGCCATACTTGTGGGCAAACCAATTGATAATAGCGCCATGAACAGCACCGCTAGTGATTTGGATAGGCAACAATAGCCACCACCAAATAGAAGGCGCAAAGGCCACGTAAAACGCAACATACGCTCCAATCCAAATGATGCGAGAAAAGAGCGTATTGCCCCACCAATCCCAGGATTTCCAATCAGGAAGGTTTTTCAGAAAACGTTCATCAACTACAGTTCTTCCCCGGAAGATATCGAGATAGATTCTGCGGGTACGCCACATCATGTCAAACACGTTTTTGGTGTACAACGGAGAGTGTGGATCCAGCTCGGTATCCGCATAAGCATGGTGCATCCGGTGCATAATAGCGTAGGTGCGCGGGCTTAGATAAGAAGAGCCTTGGGTAATCCATGCAAGTACATAGAAAAAGCGTTCCCAACCTTTACTCATTGTAAAGGCACCATGTGCCGCATAACGATGCTGGAGGAAGGTTTGGGAGAAAAGTGACAGGTACCAATGAATGATAAAGAATATTAGAATCGGCATTAAGAGAAATTAAAAATCAGGAAAGGGATATAAAAAAGCAAAGGTAAGTTTTGGCCTTGTGAAGGGCTTGATAATAGGATAGGCGTGTAAATAATTTCATGCAGTATTGCTTGCGTCGTCTAATGCCTTTTTCTGCCACAAATAAAACAAAAGAAACACACCAACGCCAGCTTGCACTTCAAAGCTGACATCTACCATTAAAGGCACCAAAAGCATGGCTAACATCAAGACGAAATAAAGGCTTACTCTATTGCGGCGAACCTTGGACAAAGGCCAAAAAATCCAAAACACCAAGAATAAAGTTCCTGGAATGCCAACAGCCATTGCAGAGGTCAAAAACACATTGTGAGGCCAAAGCATTTGGGCTTCTTTTACTTCAGGATAATCCTCCCTATATCGAAGCTTCATTTCATCTAGTACATCGCCCGCGCCCACGCCCAGCAAGGGATGCGCGGCTATAGACTTTAAACCAAGCTTGTAAGACATCAACCTTCCACCATCGCTGTAAATGCCACTCCGCTCGCCGCTTTTGTAACTTAGCCAAGTTACCTTGCTATAGCCAATTCGCTCCCGGAGCGTGGGAATAAAAGTATAGGCCGCAGTAAACCCTATAATGCCCAGCACAAGAATCAATAGTCCCTTTGTGGGTGATTTCCTTACCTGAGTAATAGCAATTCCTAAGAGTAAAACATAGAAGGCCACTAAGCCTGTTTTCGCCGCCAAAATATGCAAGTAAACGGCCAAAAAAAGTGCTAGTAAAAGCATCAAAATCCGACTTGATTTTCTTTCAAGAAAAGGGAAATAGTAAACTATCCAGGCGATGCTCAAGGCTACTGCGGTGGAAAACGAGATATGGTCGTTGAACATAGCCGTGGGCAGTACATGGGCGTACTTGTAGCTATGAATCAGGCTTTCAGAGGAATGCCAGAGCGGCCAAAGTCCATAAATGGCAGCAGCAAACATCATCAAGCCAAGTGACCAAGTAAAAAAATCAGTCTGTTTTTTAGAAAATTTGGGTAAGAAAGCAAAAGCCAAGGGGAGCAAAAGGAAAGGCAACTTAACTTGTAAATGCGCGACCCACTCCTCGGTATCGGTCGTCCAGAAAAAGGAAATAGCGTACATCCCCACCCACGCAACGACTACAAGCCACCAACGCTGCTGTAGCCACCTTTTAGGGTGTACGTCCCAAAGTGCGTTAACACCAAACAGAAACATAGCTCCAGATGCTACGCTTCGTGCGCAAAGCAAGCCAACAAATGCAGCCACCAGCGTGAGGATAGCGATATTTCCCTTCCAAAGTTGTTTCGTTTCCTGCACGCTATTTTTGTTCACAAGCCAGCTCAATATTGTTCCTTAACGGGTAAAGTTATTTTTTAGTGCCATTTCCTTCCATCATCGCCCATCTTCAAGCCCTTCATGCGGGCAATCGCCATGCCCTTGCCCGAGCCATTACGATGGTAGAAAACGAACTTCCAGGGGCCGAAGAAATACTCTTTTCGCTAAAGAACACGAATGCAACCAAACTCGTGGGCGTAACGGGGCCACCTGGATCGGGGAAAAGCACCTTGGTAAATGAGCTTATTAAAAACTGGGTGGCACAAGGAAAGAAGATTGCCGTGCTTGCCGTGGATCCCAGCTCTCCATTTCATTTTGGATCACTTTTAGGAGATCGAATCCGGATGTCAGCTTTCTACAATCATCCGCAAGTTTTTATCCGCTCGCTGGCTAGTAGAGGGGCTCTAGGTGGGCTTCATGGCCGGATTTATGAGATCAGTGATTTAGTAAAAGAAGCTGGCTTCGATATCATTATTGTAGAAACTGTAGGTGTGGGGCAAAGCGAAGTGGACATTGCAGGAATCGCAGATTGCACTGTGGTTGTGCTCGTGCCCGAAGCCGGCGATATGATACAAACGATGAAGGCTGGTTTGCTAGAAATTGCTGACGTACTGGTAGTAAATAAAAGCGACCATAGTGATGCCGAAGCGATGTATAGAAACCTTAGAATAATGGCGCACGAGCGAAGGTTGGACGGGCATGAAATCCCCGTTTTTAAAACCATTAGCAGCACTGGTGAAGGGGTTGAAAAACTAGCTGCCGAAATCCTTAAACAACTCAATCATGCCGCAATTTTTAGCGAAAGGAAAGCACAGATGCAATTGGAAAAACTCTGGCAATTAATTCAAGCAAATCGAATGGCTAATCTTTCCAAATCCTTGCTGGCAGGGCATCTTAAAGAAGCAAGAACACAGAAGAACTTCAACATCTACACCCTTGCTGCACAACTTTCCGAAGGGGAAAACGGTGTTCAAAACCAATAGTCTTGCGTACACTTTTGAGACTATACTACACCCTGCGACCGCTAAAATGGCGACAGCTTTGGTATCTCCTCTACTATCCTTTTAAAAGAAAATTCTCTCGAAGAAAAAAAATCAAAGCCTCGTTAATACGCACAGCCATTGAGCGGCCAGCAATTAACCTTAATTCTCTAACAACGCAGCATTATTATTTTCCAGAAAATAGAAGTTTTGGATTTCTGAATAAGGATAAAACGTTTGCTCAAAACATTGACTGGAATTTCTCTGGGAATGGCTTGCTGTGGGTATTTCAGCTAAATTACTTCGAGTGGCTTGCCGACGATTCGCTTTCGCCGAAAGTGCGGCTGGAAACCATGCTGAACTATGTAAATTCTGGCAAAAAGAAAATTGGTTGGCTACCCTACCCTTCGTCTTTGCGTATGCTTTCTTGGACTCGCTTTTTGAGTCGCTTTCCAAAAGCGCCAATCGAAATATTTGTGGCTTTGGCAGAAGATGCCGCATGGCTCTATCGTTTCCCAGAGTATCAACTTGATGGTAACCATCTTTGGGAGAATGGGCTGGCGCTTTTGGTGGCAGGACAATTTTTAGAAAATAGAAAATTTAAAGAACGTGGCGAACAAATTTTAAGGTCTTGCATCGCGGAGCAAATACTTGCTGATGGCGGCCATGCAGAAGGTAGCCCAATGTACCAGAGTCTGCTCCTGTGGCGGCTTTTGCAGGGAATTGAATTGATGGGACATCTTGCAGAAAGCGAACCTGAACTGCTTACTTTTCTAAAAGAAAATGCTGGAAGAATGCTGTCTTGGTTGCGGCAAATGAGCTTTAGCAATGGCACTTGGCCAATGACAAATGACAGTGCTTTTGGCATAGCACCAGATACAAAAACTGTTGTTGAATATGCCAATAAGCTCGGCGTATTATCTGCTGAATTGCCGCTTTCAGCATCGGGTTACCGAATGATAAAAAATGGGCGCATGGAGATCTTTGTAGATGTTGCACCTATCCAACCTAGTTACCAGCCGGGACATAGCCACGCGGATACAGGGAATTTTTGTTTGTATTTGGATGGCAATCCCATTGTCATAGATTTAGGTGTATCAACGTATGAAGTCGGTAATCGGAGAGCGTATGAGCGGAGCACGGCAGCGCACAATGTCTCACGAATAGGCAATGATAACTCGAGCGATGTTTGGAAAAGCTTTCGAGTGGGAAAGCGTGCTAAAATTCTCGCAGTTTCCGAGTTGGGAAATAACATCACATTACTTTATAAAGACTGTTGCGGAAACAGGTTTGAACGCTCGTTTTCTTGGATGCAAAACAGGTTAATAATCAAGGATAACCTTGTTAATTTAAAAGCGAAAATATTTTCCGGTCAACTACATTTTCATCCTTCAATTGAATTAGAAAAGCTTAGTGATAGCAGCGTGAAAGGCGGGGATTGCTTCTTTGAATTTATAGGTTGTGAGCGAGTGGAAATTTTCGAGTATTATTATCCAGAGACGTTTAACAAAACCATAATTTCGCATGGAGTTAAATATAAGTCAGCAAATGCGGAGTTGCTTGTAGAGTTAAATTTTGGATAGCATAGCCCTACGATTTGTTTCATCAATTTTTGTGATTATCTTTGAAGGGAATTTTCAAAGAATGTTTTAACTATTAGGAAACGAGAATTGCGTGTTTTTCGGTATTCCGAATAATCTTGTTACCGTTATCTTTGCGCTGGAATTTGATTTCAGTTTATGAGCCTTTCAGTGTTTGAGCCATACAGCCTTTATCTATTTGCTGTCATTGCATCCTTGGCTGTAAGTCTATTTTCTATTCCGAACATTATCTATATTGCTAAGCGCAAAAGGTTGTTTGATGTTCCCGACAATCATAGGAAACTCCATACGAGGGTGGTACCCAATCTCGGCGGCATCGGTATATTTTTCGCCTTCTTTATTGCTGCATCATTACTGATTAAGCCTGATTTTACGACTTGGAATTTTGTGGCTACAGCCTGCCTCATTCTCTTTATTACGGGTTTAAAAGACGACTTAGTTACGATTGGTTCTTCGAAAAAGTTCATTGCACAGGCAATAGCTGCGGTCATTACCGTTTGGCTCGCTGGCGTTCGTTTACATTCCCTAGGAGGTTTATTTGGCATTTATGAATTGCCAATATGGGCTTCAATTCCCTTTTCGGTTATCGGTTGTATTTTCGTGACGAATGCCTTCAATCTAGTTGATGGTATTGACGGACTTGCGGGCACTATTGGCGTGTTTATCACCACTATGTTAGGCGCTTTATTAGCTGCATATGGCAATGTTAGTGCAGCCGTTATTGCCTTTAGTATGAGTGGCGCCCTACTTGGCTTTTTAAAATCAAACATCTCACCAGCTACTATTTTTATGGGTGATACGGGCTCTTTAATTATTGGGTTTGTCGTATCTGTATTAAGTATTCTTACAATTAATGCCTATCACGCCGGAGGTTCTGTCAGCCACGTTGTAGTGTCATCTCAAGGGGTTTTGGTGGTTACTTTGGCAATATTATTTGTCCCTGTTTTTGATACTTTTCGTGTGTTTACCATGCGCATTCTCAGGGGGCATTCTCCGTTTTCTGCGGATAGGACACACTTACACCATTACTTGTTAGATATAGGTTTATCCCACACACGGACAGTTGGCGTCATTTTGGGTTGCAATATTCTCATCACCATCTTGGCGTTGCTCGTTCAGCGCCTAAATATCAACCTTGCACTTGGCATCTTAGTACTCTTTATGGGAATGCTTTTAGGCGTGTTGTTGTATCTGCGCAACCGACACCTATTATCAGGTAAGAAACAATTGTCGAATGGTGTCAAAGTCAAAGCTGAACATTATGAGCAGACATTAGCTTTCCCCAATTCCGTGTCCGTAGCCGGGAAATCAATCCACCTAGAAGAGAGCAAATTAGTAGGAAAGAGCTAGCCTCCTAATAAATATTTAGCCTAATTCGAACTTCAGTTTTCTACTCTGGCAGCACACTGAATGATCCCGCCTGATACCGATAAAGATAAACGTGGGTATTCTCAAAATAGCGTGGTGTGCCATCTTCCGTTCTTCCCAATTTCATATTGAAACGAGTAAACGGAGCCACACCATTATCCTGAAAATGGTCGTTGAAAATGGTACCATATTTGTGCAGCAAATAGGCAAACCAATAGAGCACTTCATAGCCACGATAAGCCATTTCCGGAGCCCGGCCACCATAAACATTAGTGTAGTAATCAGAGAATTCTTTGCCGGCGGAAGAACTTGGGTCAAAGAAAAACGGAGCTCCTATAGTAATGCCAATATTGGATAAACTCCCTTCATTCTGTAAGACCGGCATCGCTTTCCAGGAAGGCATTCCATACACTTCAAACTTAAAATTTGGAAAAGATTTGTTGAGCAAATCCAACAATTGCAGGGAATACTTTTCGTCCACAATGGGCATCACCACTACGTTTGATGTAGAACTGTCCAGAAAATTCCGAAGCCTATCTGCTGGCATGGGTGTGTTCATCAACACCTGTGTAAACACGAAGGGACTGTCCTTCACAACGGCCTGAAAGCAACTCTCATCGAGCGCATTAGTACTTCTCCGAAAAACGAGAATATTGGTAAAACGACTCTTTTCAGAAACAGGTTTCTTTATGGCTTCGCAATGCTCCGTCAAGGTAGGCTGCAATACACTGAAATAGGGGTTGCTCAGCACATTCGCGTCAAAAGGAGATAATGTGGAGACGAAATTGATATGGTGCTTTTTGGCAAATGCAGCCAAAGGCCCTACTAAGCTTGCATGTACCGAACCAATGATTAAATCCGAGGAATCCAAGCTTCCATTTTTCATCAAAACTTCGGGTGAATTTCCGGCACTCGTGATGTCGTGAAAATAGACATCCATCTTGTAGCCAAAGCTATTGATAGTATCTGCCGCCAATTTTATTCCTTGATAAAAACCCAAGCCAGGCAATACTTTGGCGGGAAGGTGACTCTTGTAAACGGGCTTTCCATTGGCTACTAATTCATTGAGAAAAACCGAAGCAAACACATCGATTCGATAACGTGCTTTCATTTTCGTTTCGGCAAGAAAACGAGGTTCAGCCTTCTTTTCAGCAGATTTTTGTACCGGCTTTTCAGGCTTCTTTTGATACACAGGATACTGTTGCCGGACAGGTTTGTGCTTCGGTGATTCTTCTTTCCCAAAAAGCTTTTTGAGAAACTGCGCCTGCGATATTTGAGGCGCAATTAAAGCAAAGCAAGAAAGCAAAAAGGCGAATCGTACAGTTCTAATCATAAGTCCTTTGAAAGCTTGTTATTCCCACTCAATGGTGGCTGGCGGCTTAGAAGAAATATCATAAACAACACGGTTGATGCCCCGCACTTTATTGATGATATCATTAGAAACCTTCCCCAAAAATTCGTGCGGTAAATGTGCCCAATCTGCTGTCATCCCATCAACAGAAGTCACGGCTCGAAGCGCCACAGTAAATTCATAAGTCCGCTCATCACCCATCACCCCTACGCTCTGAACGGGTAGCAAAATAGCTCCAGCTTGCCACACTTCATTATACAAGCCACTATCGCGGAGATGCTGCGTGTAAATAGCATCTGCTTCTTGCAACATAATGACCTTTTCTTCGCTCACCGCACCAATAATCCTGATGCCCAATCCGGGGCCGGGGAAAGGATGGCGCGACAAGAAAATGTCGTCAATGCCAAGCTCACGGCCGATCCTACGCACTTCATCTTTAAACAAAAAGCGTAGCGGCTCCACCAATTTCATCTTCATCTTTTCCGGCAATCCGCCCACATTGTGGTGGCTCTTAATTGTTGCAGATGGACCGTGAACCGACAGCGATTCTATCACATCGGGATAGATAGTGCCTTGCCCCAAAAACGATACATCTTTGATATGCACGGCTTCTTCTTGGAAAATATCTATAAAAAGTCCGCCGATAATCTTGCGCTTTGTTTCAGGGTCGCTTACGCCTGCTAGGGCAGTGTAAAACCGTTGACGAGCATCAATTCCTTTGGTATTCAGGCCAAGATGTTTATAGCCTTCCAACACCTGCTCAAACTCTCCTTTGCGCAGCAAGCCATTGTCGACAAAAATGCAGGACAATCGATCGCCAATGGCTCTATGAATAAGCGTTGCCGCAACAGTGCTATCCACACCACCACTCAAGGCCATCACCACTTTTCCCTGTTCGCCCACTTCTTGTGCAATTCGAGAAACGGTCTCTTGTACAAATGCTGCCGGAGTCCAGTCTGCTTCGCTGTGGCAAATATCCAACACGAAGTTTTTGAGCAATTGCCTTCCGTCAGTACTATGCGTCACTTCCGGGTGAAACTGAATGCCAAAAACAGGGTGCTTTGCGTAAGCCTCGCTCGACTTGAAAGCCGCCACCGGTATACTTTCCGTGGTGGCAATAATCTCAAAACCTTCCGGCAATTTCTTGATAGAATCGCTGTGACTCATCCAGACTTGTGAGCCTTCCGCAATCGTCGCCAAAAGCGGAGAATTCGTTTGAATTTTCAGGTGTGCCCGACCATATTCCCGATGGCTCGACTTGCCCACTTCCCCACCCGCTTGCTGCGCCAAAAGCTGTGCGCCATAACATACTGCTAAGACAGGAAGCTTTGCAGCAATAGCCGCGATATCAGGCTTTGGTGCTATTGGGTCATTTACCGAAAACGGGCTACCAGAGAGGATTACACCGCGCAGAGACTCGTCGTAAACTATCGGTTTGGTACAAGGTTGGATTTCACAATAAACCTGCAACTCCCGTACACTTCTGGCGATGAGTTGGGTGTATTGAGAACCGAAATCGAGGATGAGGATTTTATGATTCATTCCGGGTAGGAAGGGCAATTATTTTTCAGAAAATGAGAGAAGCAATTATCAAATCGTATCCGATTTCTTGCTCAAAAAATTTAAGCTTGAGCCGTTGGCCCGCCAAAGGTGAAGGGAAGGTTCACTTGCTCCATGTCCTTAATCACGCCGTGTGCCGCTTCGTAGCGCTTCACATTGTCCACCAGTGCACGCATCAGGCGCTTTGCATGGTGCGGTGTCATGATGATTCTGCTTTTCACTTTCGCCTTGGGCACATTGGGCATTACGTTTACAAAGTCCATTACAAACTCTGCAAAAGAATGGGTGATGATGGCCAGATTGGCGTATTGACCGTCAGCCATTTCTTCGCTTAGTTCGATATTCAATTGTTGCTCGCCTTGTGGCTGCTGATTTTCCATAATAGTTTATTGCTTTGGCGCGAATTTACGTTGCCTTTACTAAGGCTTTGCGGAGCTTTTTCAACAGACAAATCCTCCGCTTAAATCCTTCGCCTAAATTCGCAGCTTATGCGCGTAATTGTCGTAGTTTTTTCCTTGCTTCTTTTGGGTGCTTGTCGGCCCGAAACCTACATTCCTAAACCGAGAGGATACGCCAATATTGATACACCACAGCATCGATATCAAAGCTTTGACCAGCCCGGCTACCCCTACACCTTTGAGTATCCTGTTTACGGAAAAATAACGAAAGACACTTTGCTTGGTGGCCGAAAGCCTGATAATCCTTGGTGGATAAATATAGAGTTCCCGAGCCTTGGCGGCACCTTGTATCTTTCTTATAAAATCATCGACAGCCAGCATCCTTTGGAGAAGCTTTTGGACGACTCTCACGAAATGAGTTTCTTCATCACCAAGCGTGCGGATTATATGAACACACCGGGCTTCCACACACCCAATAATGTCCACGGCGTGATGTACACGATTGGAGGGAATGCAGCATCCGCTTATCAGTTTTTTGCGACCGATTCTACGAGTCATTTTTTGCGGGGAGCTTTGTATTTTGATGTATCGCCGAATGCAGATTCTTTGAAGCCCGTAACCGACTTTTTGCACACCGACATCAACCATCTAATCCGCACCCTGCGCTGGAAATAATTTAAGCCTTGGCGGTTCGGGGATAAAGCCGAAATTCGCGGGCTGAAAAAGCTTGGCTGCGTAGTTCAAGTTTTTTCAAAAGCTCTTTTAAAATGCTTTCCCGGCTGCGTAGTTCAATGGATAGAATAGGCGTTTCCTAAACACTTGATCTAGGTTCGATTCCTAGCGCGGTCACTAAAAAAAATACTTTACCCGCTCGGACTAATTGTCGGGCAATAACTAGAATAGGCGTTTCCTAAACACTTGATCTCCGCCCGGCTGAAGCCATTCGGACGGGTAGGTTCGATTCCTAGCGCGGTCACTAATATGTTTTTTGCCTACGTTGTACCAAGCTGCGAGGGTGGTTTCCTGTATAAAGGTCATTGTGAAGATCTTGAACGGAGACCAAAATAACACAAGGCAGGAAGTACACAATCGCTTAGACCTTACCTTCCTGTAAAGCTTGTTTATTCTGAACAGGGATCAATGGAATCTAAGCACGATGGAAAAATAAAAAAATAGTTTGGCTAAGTTCTAACTTGGACTTCGTTTTCGTAGTACAAAATAGTCCGCTGCGGCGGAGACAGAAGTCGTTGCGGGTATTTGATGAAGCTATTCGTTATCGGGCTATTTCGCTCTGCTGAGCCGAGGTCTTACTGTAAGCGTCTATCCACGTAATGTAAATTAGAATATCACCAATATTTTCTAATCTTAGAAAACATTTTTCCGATAGTATAAATTGAAGGGATTTCTCTTTCTGAACTTTGCAGCGCCTTATCTTTTCTGTAAAGTGGGATATATAATTTGTCAGGTGCAGCCATGTTCCCGCCAATCCGCTTCACTTCGTAAAAGAAAGAGGCTATCTCAATTTCGTCTTTTTAAGATACTACTTGACCTTGAGTTAAAATTAAAGATTTGATGAGATACTTTTTATGCATCCTTGCTTTATTTAGCTGTTCTATAAAATCAGTAGCCCAGACCAGTGAGAAATCACTCCATCGCAACGCTAGAACACTTATTAATCTGCTTGATTATGTCTCACAGGATTATGTGAACGC
>JBDTKK010000062.1:0-2941 GCA_039935335.1 Chitinophagaceae bacterium | reverse complement strand
CTGAAAAGCGGGCTTAGAGTTTTCCAAAATGAGGGCGGCCTGGGTAGCCAGCGTAAGCTGGCATCCTGACTTGCAGCAGCGTCCGCTGCTATTTTCAGGAAACGAAAACTCATTTCAGGGTTGACTTTCTTATGTAAACTTGCGTCGCCAGTAGATTCTCAATCTTACTTTCAGGTTTTCTTTTCATCCCCTACTTCCGCGATTCAGTCAAAAGCAAGCTCCGGATAATCTTTCTTCTCCGCGAAATCTTTCAATCCGCTCCATTCGCGATTCAGATAAAAAGAATCTTCGGCTTTACTCAGTAGTAATATCCTCCGCAACGCTCTGGATGGGATGCTTCTTCCCAAAGAACATCTTGAACAATACTGGGCCGGTAGTAACAAGCACTAAGCCTATAATTATCTTCTCAAAATTGAGTTTCACCCACTCAAATTCACCAAGGAAAAAACCCGCAGCCGTCATGCTGGCTACCCAAGCAACGGAACCCAAAACATTGTAAAGGAAGAACTTCTTTCCATCCATTTTAACTACTCCCGCCACGATTGGGGCAAACGTGCGGACGATGGGTAAAAAGCGTGCAAAAATGATAGCGACACCACCTTTCTTCTCATAAAATTCATGAGCTTGCGCAATATGCCTTTTCTTGAAAATCCAAGTATCTCTACGTTCAAAAAGTAGTGGGCCGGTTTTCCGCCCAAACCAATAGCCTACCGAATTTCCAATAACTCCGGCAACTGTAATAAGTGTTACCCAATAGATTAAACTCAAAAATCCGGAATCGAATGGTGATGGATTATTGGCAATAATGAGTCCCGCGATAAACAGCAATGAATCTCCAGGGAGGAAGAACCCAGCGAACAAGCCAGTTTCTGCAAAAATGATGGCGGCAACGAGATATAATCCGCCATACGCCATCACCGTTTGCGCCAGCCATTCAGCATTCATCAAATGCTTCAGTAGTTCAAGGAAATCATGCATTTTAAGCTATTCTTTTTTGGTCGGTGAAAATAGGTCAGTCGCCCTTATCCGCAGCTTATTTGAAGCTTTCTAAGGCATTTTAGGCTTTCTATAGAATCCTGTTTTTCAGTGTAATTCGTTCTCCATTTTGCTCACTGCCATTGTAGCAATGCTATTCCCAATAACGTTCGTAGCACTACGCCCCATGTCCAAAATAGGGTCAATACCTAGAAGTAATGCGAGGCCGGCTTCAGGAATATTAAAGGTGGCTAAGGTCCCAGCGATCACAACTAACGATGCTCGCGGCACGCCGGCAATCCCTTTGCTGGTAAGCATCAACACAAAAAGCATACTGATTTGCGTGGCAATGGGCAAGTGGATGCCATAAGACTGCGCAATGAAAAGCGAGGCGAAGGTCATGTACATCATACTGCCATCCAGATTAAAGGAATAGCCCAATGGAAGGACGAAGGAAACAATCTTATTCGGGCATCCCGCACGCTCCAATTCCAACATCGTTTTGGGATAGGCCGCTTCACTACTGGAAGTGGAAAACGCCAATAGCAGCGGCTCTTTCAAGCGAACTATAAGATGCGGTACCTTCTTGCCCACAAAGAAATAACCTACTAAAAATAGTATCGTCCAGAGTATTGCCAAGCCCAAATAAAACTCGCCGATAAACAAAGAATAAGATTTTAAAACGCCTAATCCTTGCTTCGCAATAACAGCTACCATAGCACCGAAAACTGCCACAGGAGCGAGTTGCATCACATAGCCGGTTACTTTAAGAATAATGTGAGCAAAGGAATCTAAAGCTCGAATAATAGGCTCTGCTTTCTCGCCAATCGCCGCAGCGGCTATCCCGAAGAAGAGGGAAAAGACGACCACCTGCAAGATTTCATTCTTGGCCATTGCATCTATCACCGAAGTCGGAACGAGATGCGTTACAAATTCCTTGAGCGTCAAACTTGCTTTTGGAATACCCGAAACTTCGGTAGGCAAGGCCAAGTGCATGTGCGCACCCGGCTGAAAAACATTCACCAATAACATTCCCAAAAACAAACTAACAACTGATGCGGAAACAAACCAAAGCAAGGTTTTTCCACCAATTCTACCCACCGATTTTATGTCGCCAACCCGCGCTACGCCTACTATTAAGGTACTCAAGACGAGCGGCGCCACTATCATTTTTATCAAGCGCAAAAACACATCCGCCATCAGCGAATACGGCGCGATTTTTTGGTCCAGTTCTTCTGGTTTTAAGTCGCTGTAATATTGGTTTAGGCAGTATCCTAATGCAAGGCCGAAAACCATCGCCAGAATGATATAAACGATTAGCCGATTGGGTTTTGATTTTGTTTGCGGTACTTCTGTGTGCATTTCGGCGCGAAAGATAGCAAGCCGACCTTTAAGATAGCAAATCAGGATTTAAAATTAGATACCAAAGTGCAGGATACTTTTAGATATTTGGGAACACTTAAACGCTATGGCTGGCAAACGATTTTTCCCTAGCTTTGAAAAAATAAAATTCTCCGAAAATGAAATTTTCCTTATTCGCCTGCTTTTTGTTCATGCAAATCAATTCTGGTAAGGCCCAAGTACCCAATATGGTTTATGATATTTATCCAGGAAAAGTAAGTGGCTTGGCTAGTTATGGTGCGCACCCTCTTGGGAATGGTAAGCTTTACTTTAATGCAAAAGACAGTGCGCATGGAGCAGAGTTGTGGAGCTATGACGAACTTTCGGCCCCTAAAATGGTTTATGATTTATTTGCGGGGCCGCAACCGGGTACTTCCGGTGCTGCAGGGTCAAATTTTTGTATGTCAGGTGGTAAAATGTATTATTCAGGAGGTTCAGCCGCCACAGGAATCGAATTAGCCACTTATTCGGGTACGGGCATTCCTACAATTATCGATATTAACCCCGGAAATTTTCCCTCCTATCCTGGAGGTTTTGTTGATTTTCAGGGCATTCTTTTTTTTTC
>JBDTKK010000061.1:0-35428 GCA_039935335.1 Chitinophagaceae bacterium | reverse complement strand
AAGCTAGTGCGCGAAGGTTTTCCCAAGCGTCGCCGTAGGGTTTGTTGATGTAATGCTCCTTGAATTCTTCGCACACCACCTTGCGTTGCACTTCCAGGCTTTCCGGCGAAAAGGCCAGACTCAACATACGGTCGCTTTCCAGCCAAAAAGCCGTCTCCATATTCTCCTTCGGAATCTGGATGTAATAGTTGGTGATGTCGTTAGTGGTATAAGCATTGTTTTCGCCACCAGCCATTTGCAAAGACTCATCGTAAGTAGGAATATTTACAGAACCACCGAACATGAGGTGTTCAAAAAGGTGGGCAAAACCGGTACGATTGGGGTCTTCGTCGCGGGCACCAACGTCGTAGAGCACGTTGACGGCGACCATGGGTGTGGTGTTATCTGTATGAACGAGCACGCGGAGACCATTGCTCAGGGTGAATCGGTTGAAGCGGAGTTTCATGGTGTGCTAAGGTAGGAGGGGAACGGGTAGCAGTATCAGGACAAAAGTCTAAAGTAGAAAGCTCTTGGGAAGTTGATAGGCGCAGCCTGTAGCAACGGTAGGGGCTGGGATTGCCTTTGCCCAAAGTATGCCTCGCGTCTATAGCAGGCCAAATGAGTACAGTTTGTGACTACGTTTCCGTTGCGGCACGGCATAGGGATAAAAGCGTAAATCCTTTTGTTCGCCTTCGAAGTCGATTGGATTGGAGAGGGTGCTGATGGCGAACAAAAGATTGAAGCGCATAGCCCGGCCTGGTAGCCTGCCTAGGAATGACCTTCAATTTTAGCAGACGATAGTGGCAGGCTACCAGGATGCCCCAATTAAGGTAAAGGTCAAAAGGTAAAAGTCAAAAAGTAAATAGTCTCCGAATGCTGGTTAGGACGAGCTACCCGGAAAAAATCAGCTAATCTCCGGAAAAGCGCATCAGCTAATTTCCAAATCAGCTAATCTCCAACTCCACCAATTATCTTTATCCCATGCCAGTAATAATGCCCGTGCGCGGCAAAGCGCCAGTGATACCGAGTGATTGCTTTGTTGCCGAGAATGCAACAATTGTAGGCGACGTAGTGATGGGAAGGGAATGTAGTGTGTGGTTCAATGCTGTGATTCGAGGAGACGTGAACAGTATCAGGATGGGCGACAAAGTAAATGTGCAGGATGGTGCGTGCATCCATTGTACTTACGAAAAAGCAGCAACAACGATTGGCAACAACGTGAGTATTGGGCATCATGCACTAGTGCACGGCTGTACGGTGGAAGACAATGTATTGATAGGGATGGGCGCGATAATTATGGACAGGGCATACATCGGAAGTGGAAGCATAATTGCAGCGGGAGCGGTGGTTTTAGAAGATACCGAAGTGCCGCCGGGGACTATTTTTGCAGGTGTACCGGCTAAAAAGGTTAAGAACATTTCGCCAGAATTATTGATGGGTGAGGTGGATAGGATTGCCAACAATTACGTGATGTACAGTTCTTGGTATAAGGAAGCCTAATCAACTGGAAATTCTTTTTTTTGAAAAAGGCTGAAAAGCTTGCAACAAAAGGGGTTTGCCCCTACATTTGTCGGCAATTCTGAATTAACAAACCATCCGCACAAAAATTTTATGAAGAAAACAATCCTCTCTCTTTTTGCCGCAGCATTTGCGGCAGCATCCTTTGCTCAAAGCGGCAATTGCTCCAATAGCTGCGCTGGTGGCAGTTGTACACCTCCTGGTAGCATTCTACTTTACGGAGAAGGCTCTTACTCCAACTTAAGCAGCAACAATACCAGCAAGTTTGGTGCAGCCAATCCGAATACTGTTGACAACCCACACAAGCAGACGTGGAAGGTTTCCCCCGGCATCGGCTTCAATGTAAATGAATACCTCACCATTGGTGTGGATGTAAATTATACGGGTTCCAAAACTGATTACGACCGCAAGACGTTGAATTTTGCCGGAGGCAATCTTCCCTTCGACCGTATTACATCCTCAGACTTTGGCATTGGGCCATTTATCCGCGTTACTCATTGCTTGGGCGAGCATTTCTTTGGTTTTGGCCAGCTTACTGCCCACTACATTGATGGTCGCGAGAGCTTCCGTACCGTTACGCAGCCTATAGGAGGTAATTCCTTTAATAGCGACAACAAATACAAGGGCGTGAATGCTTCCTTTGTACCCGTTATTGGAGCTATGATTACTAAAACAATTGGCCTTACTTTCTCTGTTGGAGGCGTGAGCTACGAGTACCGCAAGAATGATTACAGCAATTACCTGAAAGGCACTACAGCTCCAGGTTCCAACTTCGATGGTAAGTCAAAGAATTTCAATATCGACTTTGGCAAGCAGGTAAACTTTGGTGTTCAGAAGTATTTCGGCGGGCATAAAATGCACCGCGGACATCGCGAGCCAATGGATGAAATGCGCAAGATGGATACACAAGACGATGATGGTGATGACTCTAATCAAGGCACACAGCGTCGCAGCAAGCATCGCCACGAATAAGAACTATTCTTTAAATTTCAGTAAAGAAGGTCGCCTCAAAAGGGTGGCCTTCTTTTTTTGATAAAAACTCTTCAAGGCTGTCTAAGAATCACTTTGAATTTAGTTTCTAAAATTCGCGGCTAACCAATATCATACAAAGCATCTTTGCCAAAGTGAAAATTCTTTTTGCCATCCAAGGTACCGGCAATGGCCACCTTTCCCGCGCGCGAGATGTGTATCCTGAATTGTGTCGCCACGGCGAAGTAGATGTGCTTATTTCTGGTATTCAGGTGGATGTACAGGTGCCTTTTTCTGTGAAATATCGGATGTACGGCATGTCGTTCATTTTTGGGAAGAACGGTGGTGTCAATCTTGTAGCCAGTGTACGGAAGCTGCGCCTGCGGCAGCTTTGGCGGGATATCCGAACCTTGGACGTGAAGCAATATGACCTTGTAGTGAACGACTTTGAAGAGATTTCTGCTTGGGCTGCGTGCATGCGCCATGTGCCGTGTGTTGCACTATCTCATCAATGGGCGGTGAAGCATAAAGCAGCTCCGAAAGCCAAGCATCCTGACTGGCGCGGAATTGTTTTATTGAAATGGTATGCACCCTGCAAGCAGGGTTATGGCTTCCATTTCAGACCTTATGCAACGGGCTTGTTTACGCCAGTGATTCGGCGAGAAGTTCGGGAACAAACAGTGACGAATAATGGCCACATCACGGTCTATCTGCCTGCCTACGATGAAGCAGTGCTCCTTCCATTTCTCCAATACTTTAAGGAGATAAAATGGGAGGTCTTTTCCAAACACAGTAAGGAGGAAAGAGTTGAGGAGAATGTACACGTCCGCCCGGTAAACAATACAGCCTTTATACAAAGCATGGCGGCGAGTAACGGCGTATTCATGGGAGCCGGTTTTGAAGGCCCAGCAGAAGCCCTATTTCTTGGGAAAAAGCTTATAGTGATACCGATGCAAGACCAATACGAACAACAGTGCAATGCCGCTGCCATGGCTCAATTAGGCGTACCGATTATGAAGCGATTGCACCCAAAATACAGGGAACAAATGCAATCGTGGCTGGACGAAAAAAATCCGAGAATTGAAGTAGATTTCCCTAATCAGACGGCCGCTATCGTGGACGAAATGCTCCGAGAGTTTTTGAAAACTCGGAAGAAAGTCTAAAGTCTTTTTTGAAAAGCTTTCTAGGTAGAATTAGCCTTAAAAAATGGCGGCAACCTACAAGCCGGTAATGCAAAGTCATACACTATAAGGCACAATACCAGGGCCTAAACCTTCTTTAAATATTGCACTGAGATCGTAAGAACCAAAGAGGGAGAAATTGCCATAACCTGCGCGAACTGTACCAGAAAAACGGTACTTATCTAAGTAGCGTTTGGTATCTATTTTCTCCACCACTTTCGTACCACCTACAGTTCGGCTATCCTTTACGTGTGCCCCCACCAAAATGCCCGCACGCAGGCCTATCGCGGCTTTGAAGCCTTTGTTCCGATTCTTCAGGTTGCCAAAGTAGCGTAATTCAAAGGGAGCTTCGAGGTAGGTGGTGTTGATTTTGTACTTCTTATAATCCTGGCTCTGTGGTTTAAAGCTTACTTGCGCCCCCGCAGCACCAGTATCGGTGAGTCCAAGCTCCTGCCCTTTAAAATAAATATTGGCACTGCCCACGCCAACGCCCGCAGCAAAAGACAAATGACTCTTTTGAATCGGGAAATCGTAGCAGATATAGGCATTGAAGCCACGACCAAGTCCGCCAGTCTTTACAGAATCTGGAGTTTTTGTCCAACCTTCATAAGTAAATTGAAGCATCAAAAAATCACGAGAGGGTTTCGTAATTTCGGCATCATTAGCGTTTTCAACCTTTAACCCCTGTGCAGACGCGGCTAGAGAAAAAGCAGAACAAATTGTAGTAAATAGGACGGCAGAAAAGAGTTTGCGCATAGAATTGCTAAAAGCGGGCAAATATAGCGTTCTCGCCTAGCGCAACTTTGTTAAAAGGAGGGAAAAGTATCAGGTAGAAAGTATCTAGTAGAAAGACCAAAGTAGAACGCCACTTCTTTTTGATATAGCCGCCCGCGAAACTATTTATTGCCTAATTCTTATTGATTACAAACACAAAAGGAGTCAGCTTACTATGCATGATGCTGGAAACCTTCTTTGGAGACCGAACCATTTTATAACGCTGCAAATCGACTACTTCATGATAGGTTGCCGTGCTATGATTCCGCTCTGCTTGACGCAAATACGTTGACAAGAAAACAGCCGAAGGCACATCGCAAGCAATGATGTCATTCACATACTGCATCCAAACTCTTTCCTTTCCACTTCTGATTGATTTTTTCATGTCGCTTCTTTTTAAAAAATTACCTACGATAATGAACCCTGTTTAGGTCTGTACCACATCCACACTTTTTACTCGTACTACAACTTTGTGCCATCAATACAAGCACCAATAAAAACAGTACCGAAACTCCTAAACTGATACACCTTTTTAACATCATGCCGACTAGCGATTTCGGTAAAAATAGAAACCTTCCTTAGCTATCCTAGTGAATTGAATTGTAAATTTCAACTCACAATTCCCCAAACCTGCTTTCACCTTTATTAGACGGCTATTTGCCTATAAAGGTTGGGCATGTTTTTAAAAATTGACCTTTCTAAGACTTTCCACGAAATACCCATTTCCATAAAATCGCCAATAAGTATCTTCATTCCATGCTAGGTCTGCGGCAAAAATTTCTTTCCAATAATGGCCTAGTATTTCTGCTTTTTGGCGGCATTCTATTTCTGCTCTATCTGCCCGCTGCTTCTTGCGGTTGGGTGAGTGATTCGCTCGGCTGGCTGTATTCTATCCAAACGGAATCCTTCTTTGATTACATTAACCGGACACAATTTGGTGTACGCAGCTTCTACCAAACAACGCAGTTTGTCACCTGGATTTTCTATCAACTTTTTGGCATCAATCGCTGGGCTTGGCATTTCCTGCATATCGCATTACACGCACTCAATTGCACGCTGCTTTTTGCTTTCGTAAAGGGCTTTTTGAAGGATGGGAAAATTGCGTCGGCTGAGCAAATCGCATTCGTTGCAGCACTTCTTTTCTGCTGTTCGCCGTACGTGAGCGAAGTAATTGTCTGGAAAGCATCTTTCCATTACCTGCAAGGGCTGGCCTTTTTGTTGGGTATTCTTCTACTGACGAGAATGTATTTATTGAGCCAGCAAAAGCGTGACTTAGTGTTTGCGTTGGTTCTAATTATCCTTTCAATTTTTTCTTTGGAATTGTGGTATCTCACGCCACTCTTCTGCGCGTCAATGTTGCTTTTTTATTGGAACGCAAAAATCGTTTCCTTTAAAAATATAAAGCGAACCTTCAGCAATATTCTATTGCCACAATTGCTGCTTTTCGGTCTGCATCTCTTACTCGTAAAAATAATTTTGGGTAGCAATACCGCTCGCCTCGGAGATGGGTTCTGGCAGCGGCCGCTCGCCTATTTTGCTATCAAGCCTCCGATGTATTTTTTCGAGCTTTTTGGTGGAAGGTTTTTACCGCAATCGCTCCGCACGGAAATCTATCAATTCTTCTGCACTTACCTCGGTGCGGGGCTTTTTTATGGTGCATTGTTCGGCCTATGCTTTTGGCTTCTTTTTCGCCTTCGGCAAATGTCCATACGCAGCAAAGCAAGTTGCCTTTTCTTTCTTTGGATGCTTGTGGCTATCAGCTTGATTACCCCAATGTGGTTTCCTGAAAGGTTGTTGATTGTGGGCGATAGGTATTTGTACATCGTACTACCCTTCTTCTTCACAAGCCTTTGTCTGCTTCTTTTTTTAATAAAATCTGCATCCTTTAAGACAATAATTTTCATCGGAATAGTTGCTTCCGAATGTATCGGAACACTCCACTTAAACCGCATTTGGCAGAAATCCGAAAACTATTCTGAATCCTTACAAACAAGCTTTCCAAAACTCCCAAACAAGCACATTCTTTTACTTAACAATCCTGCATTTTATAAAGGTGCAGCCATGATTGGCGCTGGCGCTGATGGCGAATTCAAGCTCATGCACAACCTATTTTATCAGCCCAAATTTCCTCAAGAAATGGATGATGTGCTTGCTGCCAATCTTTGTACTTTGAAGGATAGCACGAGCTTTCAAGTCCTCAATGATAGTACGATCAGAATACAGCTTTTGAACAAAGAATCCTTTTGGTGGTACGGGTCGGATTATGCGAAGAATTATGAAACCCCCAATTTTAGCGTGGAGCTTATAGACCAACATACGTACCTCCTCAAGCTTCATCAAGCAGCTTCTAAGTTTGTGTTATTATTCCAGCAAAATGGCCACTGGCAGCAGTTTCCTTTACATTCGGAAGACAGTATTAACAGGCTATGATTTACCTTCGATGCAATGATAGCCGTTGGATCAATAACGCCCAAAGTAGTGATGCCTTCTGTGGTAGCACGCTTGGCTGGAGACGCTCCCGTTTCCACCGAAGCTGTGCTCCATCTTAGCGATTGGCTGCGTGTAGAAATTTACGAGCTTACTGACCCGACTTTTGCCGAGGATACTGGCAGACTCATTTGCCTTCCTTTCGATGATGAAACTTTTGGCATCCAAATCGCATTTTCAATTCTTGGTGATGATGGCAGTTGCCATATAGTCGTATTGCATGTTGACCCACAATTTTTAGCACAATGGCCAGCCGATGTATTGCACGCTCAGCAAGCTTTCCGCTTTGACCACAGTGCCGAGCACGAGCTTAGATTAGACAATCCTTGCCGGGAAATCCTAACTCAATTTCTTGAAGATAATACCGACGAAGAATTTTCCGGAAAGCTCCATTTTATGGAATACTCCTTGCAGTTACTTCGTCGGGCGACAGAACAACTTCGTGTACCCTTTGCGGCATGTGTGGTGCCCGCTTGTCGTTTCTTAGCTTATGAAAGTGAGCGAGAAAAAATCCATCAGGCGAGAGCCTATCTGGATGAGCATTTTGATGAAAAATTGAGCATCAAAGAGCTTGCGCGAAAGGTGGCCATGAATGAGTGTTATTTAAAGAAGGGTTTCAAAACCATCACCGGACATACCATACACGACTACATCGCTGCGCGGCGCATTGGCAAAGCTCGCCACCTGCTGCAAGTGGAACATAAATCAGTGACGGAAGTATCGGTGGCACTGGGCTACAGTAGCATTTCCCATTTCAGTACAGCTTTCAAGAAGGCGACAGGGTTAAAGCCTTGCGAGTTGTTGGGGTAAGGACATATTTTTTAGTACGGCTTGCCTTAATGGAATTTGGGAATTGTTAAAGTGACTTCTGCCTTCAATCGTTATGCCTTTAAAATTAATATTGGATTCAGTTCTCAATCTTATTTTGCGAGATTTCTGCGCTACTGATACGTCGTCGTCAATCAATTTTTGGTAGGGTTCAAGGACATTATTATCATCAACTCAAGCATAAAACCATTTATTCTCTTTAGAACGGCTAGATTATTGTCGTCTAATATTTCGTCTATTTAAAATTAAACTGAGTTTTAAACAAGGGAATGCCCTTTGAAAAATTTTGAAACAACGAAGGTAAAACGATTGGATCTCCTTGAGTTTGATATTTGATTCCGCTAGTGACTCATAGAAAACCTATATTGGAAAGGCACAGTATTGAGGTATTACAGAAGCCTTACCATCTTTCCTTCCGAGATTAATATCTTGCCCTTTTCTTGCAGTTGCTCTAATAAAAACTCTATCTGGATACCTTGAACACCAAATTTCGAAACGGCGAACTCGATTATTTGATTAACTGAAACCTCCGAATTTTCGTCCCTGTACAAGTTTGACTTAACATGCCGAAACCAATGCTTATTTGATGAGACTGTTTGGCTTTGTGGGTAGTCTTTTTTGCTTATGCCGAAGAACATATTCCCAAAATTTTGAAACCTCCTTAATGGGTCGGATTGTAAGTTTGCAAGAATGCTTTGCAAATTCGTATCTCTAAATTGACGAACATATCGTGTAATCTCCAAAATGTGTTTTGGTGTATCAAAGCCGCTAAGATACCGTTCTACCACTGCCTTTATAGTTCCACCTACGACATCTCCATTGGCTTCCCATGTCTTCAACCCGTAAGTACTTGCTCCGGCAACCATAAAGACCGCTGGAAAACGCAGTAAATGACTCCGCAGCCCTTCAGGCTTTATATTAAGCCCAACTTCCTCCAAGGCTAATGATATCTCCATTATATGCATTGACGAGCCCTTATCCCTTAAAACATCCTCAATGTGTTCGTGCACCTTTTTCTTTGTATTTCTCGGAATTTCAAAGCTTCCTTTTCCTTCCACTTTCAGTCCAAATCCCCTTTCAAGAACCGCCATAACAATGCTTTCCACCCTAAGGAGTAAAGCTGGTGGCATCGCGGGTGCTTTAGACCATTTTTCAACTAATACCGACACATTCATCTTTATAGGTTCAGGAATGCGTTTCAATATTAAGTTGGAGACTTCTTCGAATAGGCATTGCATATTAAAGCCCTTCAAGAGCAGACTATGTATCAAAACAGAAAACTTTCCATTTCCTTTGATAGACACTGCCTCATAGTTAGGATTTAAAAGTGAGAAGAAATTCCCCAAAAAGGCAGGGGTAAATTTCGTACGATTTTTTTGATTAAGGAATTCAATATCAATGAGTTGAAAATCGCTATCCTTTTCAATCACCATTTCCGAGTTCAGTATTAATCCTATATTTAAAAGATAGTTTAGGAGTTCTTTTAGAGGATTCCAAAAATGCTGCTGCACTTGCTGCTGACTGCCTAGTTGGCGAATCCTCTCATTGGTAATTCCATATAATACACACAAGTCGAGTGTCTCTAAATGAGAATAACCCTCAATGTATCCCAACTTAGCCAATACAATATCTTTGGTTCTTCGTTTTAGGAGCGATGTTTGTACAATGGAAAATTGAAAAAAGGAAAGAAGTGGAAACTTGCCCGTAGAAAGCTCGATAAAGGATTCATCAATAAAATGCTCATCTTCGAGAGAGATGTTTCCAAGAAAAAGCTTCAACTCTCCTAAAACACCATTCCGAATTTCCGCTTTTTTATGCTCTGGGTTGCTCAACGTTCCCAGCGATATTTCCAATTCACCCAACAATTCAGTCAATTCACTTTCCGTTTTCCTCCCCACGTTCCTAAATCCACCGAGGTCATATAGAACTGCTTCGCATTTTTCAAGAAAAGAAATTAGCCGTCCATCTCTGGCAAGTTCGTATATTATGTTGTCCGTGCGCTTAGAAACCTCTTGCCTTAAATTCGTAAAAATCGAAGTCAGACGAAGTTGTTGGTCAAAATCTAGCTTCTGATATCTTTGTAGTATGCTGTCCTTCTCGTTAGGAAACATGGATAGGTTTTCGCCAAATCCATCGCTTAGAATTTCCAGTTCCTGATTCGTCTTTCTGCCAATTTTCTTTAGTCCTAAAAAATCCTTGTGCTTTACCTGATAATCAATTAAATCTCCAAGATTCAAAATATTGTTCTCCTGACAGACATTCAGTCCTCGAACCGAAATCTTACCGAACCTTCGTAATTTCAAAATCAAGGTTTCTCTACTGTGCTGCATAACTTTTTATCCAATACCAATCGTGTGCTACTGGATTAATTGTAAAGATAGAAGCTTAGTTTAGTTCCAAGCCCTTTCTTTGGCAAAAAGATCGAAATACATTGTTTCATTTCTCCGAATCGCCCCAAAAGGAACAGCCGCCCAGACTAAAATAGCTTGAATTGCCGCTGCAAAAATAAAAAAATTAAAGGCCGAATGCTGCCTTTACCTTATCGGTGAAATCCAACTTCTCCCAAGTGAAAAGCTCCACTTCCATAGTCTTCTTCTCGCCGGAAGCACTTGTAAATTCTTTAGTCACGATGCGAGGCGTACGTCCCATATGACCATAAGCTGCGCATTCACTATACATTGGCTGGCGCAATTTAAGACGTTGTTCAATAGCATAAGGGCGCATATCAAAAACTTCCGAAGCCTTACGGGCTATTTCTCCATCATTCATCTTCACTTTAGCGCTGCCGTTCGTGTTCACATAAAGCCCCATTGGCTGAGCTACGCCAATTGCATAACTTACCTGTACCGTTATTTCGTCGCAAACGCCTGCTGCTACAAGGTTTTTAGCAATATGCCTTGTTGCGTAAGCTGCCGAACGATCTACCTTGCTAGGGTCTTTCCCGGAAAAGGCACCTCCACCATGTGCACCCTTGCCGCCATAAGTATCCACGATAATTTTACGACCTGTAAGCCCTGTGTCACCATGCGGACCACCAATCACAAACTTGCCCGTGGGGTTGATGTGATAATGAATGCTGTCGTTGAATAGATGTGTGTATTGCGGATAGCTCTTTTTAACTCTTGGAATGAGGATGGCTTGCACATCGGCTGCAATCGTTGCTTGCATCTTCTTCTCTTCCGCAAAATCATCGTGCTGCGTAGAAATTACAATAGCATCAATGCGGGTAGGCTTGTTGTCATCGCTATACTCTAATGTTACTTGGCTTTTCGCATCGGGGCGCAAATAGGTCATTTCCTTACCTTCTTTGCGAATAGCACTCAATTCTTTCAGTAGAAGATGCGCCATATCGAGCGCAAGCGGCATGTAGTTTTCCGTTTCGTTGGTCGCATAGCCAAACATCATTCCTTGGTCGCCAGCACCCTGATCTTCGGGGTTTGCTTTATCTACACCTTGGTTGATGTCAGCACTTTGCTCATGGATAGCACTCAATACGCCGCAAGACTTCGCTTCAAACATGTACTCGCTCTTGGTGTAGCCAATCTTGCTGATTACGTTGCGGGCAATGGTTTGTACGTCGAGATAGGTTTTGCTGTTTACTTCGCCTGCAAGCACTACCTGACCAGTAGTAACGAGGGTTTCGCAAGCCACTTTAGAGTGTGGATCCCAAGCAAGGAAGTTATCGACTAAAGCGTCGGATATTTGATCGGCAACCTTGTCTGGATGCCCTTCTGAAACGGATTCGGAAGTGAATAAATAAGGCATAAAAAATTAGTATTTAGTAATTAGTAGTTAGTATTTAGTAGTTAGTAATTAACATAAGGTGTCAAGATGTTGGATCAGCTTATCTGGTGGTCTCGAATCAGCCAAGGCCGAAACCATCAAAGTATTTTTTTCCGCAGAAAATGTTTGTCTTAGTGTTCCGTAGTGCTCTTAGTGTCTTAGTGTCTTAGTGGTTAATCTTCAAATTTTCAAACCTCCAAATTTTCAAATTATTCTACAGTTACGCTTTTGGCAAGGTTACGAGGTTGATCCACATTGCAGCCACGGAGGATTGCGATGTGATAAGCAAGCAATTGTAGCGGTATAATCGTGATCAAAGGTGAAAGGATTTCCTCGGTTTCCGGCACCACAATTAGATGGTCGGCAAGTTCTTTAATCTGATCATCAACCTTATTCACTACTGCGATGATGCGGCCTTTCCGCGCTTTCACTTCCTGAATATTGGAGATGATTTTTTCGTAAGCACTGATATTGGTACAAAGAAAAACCACCGGCATATTTTCGTCTATCAAAGCGATAGGCCCGTGTTTCATTTCTGCAGCAGGATAGCCTTCTGCATGGATATAGGAAATCTCTTTGAGCTTCAAAGCACCTTCCAGCGCAACCGGGAAGTTGTAGCCCCTGCCAAGGTACAAAAAGTTTTCTGCATCTTTAAACTTCTCGGCGAGCTCTTTGATTTGGGAATCAAGTTTCAAAGCCTCTTCAATCTTCTGCGGGATGTGTTCCAACTCGTAAAGAATTTGCCGAAGGCGCGAAACGCTAATGGTACCCTTACTTTGGGCAATTTGCAAAGCCATCAATGTCAAGATAACAACTTGATTAGAAAAAGCTTTAGTAGATGCTACGCCTATTTCCGGGCCGGCATGAGTATAAGACCCTGCATGGCTCATCCTTGGGATAGAAGAACCGATTACATTGCAAATGCCGTAAATCAAAGCCTGACGTTCTTTCGCAATTTCTATAGCAGCAAGCGTATCTGCAGTTTCACCACTCTGAGAAAGTGCAATGACTACATCCGTTTCTCCAATGATTGGATTGCGATAACGAAACTCCGAAGCGTATTCAACCTCTACGGGTACGCGAGCTAAGTCTTCAATAAGGTATTCGCCCAAAAGCGCACTATGCCAGGAAGTACCACAAGCAGTAAGGATAAAGCGTTTTGCCTTGTCGATGCGGTTAGCATATTCATTGACTCCGCCCATTTTTATCCAGCCTTCACGTGCATTCATCCGGCCACGCATCGCATCCGCTATTACTTTTGGTTGTTCGTGGATTTCTTTGAGCATATAATGTTCAAAGCCTCCTTTTTCAATAGCGTCAAGTTGCATTTCTAGCTTTTGAATAGTATGGGTTTTCTCAATATTATCTAAAGTCCGGATGCCGAACGAACCATCACGATTCACTTTCACCACTTCCTTATCATCTAGATAAACAACGTTCTTGGTGTATTCAATAATGGGCGAAGCATCGGACGCAATGTAAAAGCCATCATCAGCAATGCCCAAAACCATCGGGCTACCTTTTCTAGCGGCAACCATCGTGTCTGGCTCGCGAACGTCCAGTACAACAATTGCATAAGCGCCGACAACTTCGTTGAGTGCCACGCGAACTGCTTTTTCTAAAGGAAGTTTCTCTTGCTTTTGAATTTCTTCAATTAGATTGACCAAAACCTCGGTATCAGTGTCCGACTTGAAGGTATATCCTCGCTTAGATAATTCCGCCTTCAACACGGCGTAATTCTCTATAATTCCGTTGTGAATAAGTGCAAGATTTCCAGAGTTGGACAAATGCGGATGAGCGTTTACATCGTTGGGCTCTCCGTGGGTTGCCCAGCGCGTATGACCGATACCACACGTTGCACTCACGTTTTCCCCTTTAGTGAATTCCTCTAAATCACTGACTTTACCGGCTTTTTTAAAAGATTGAAGTTTGCCATTGAGCAATGCGATACCTGCGCTATCATAGCCTCGGTACTCTAAGCGTTTTAGGCCTTTTATCAGTATGGGGAATGCTTCTTTGGTTCCCAAATAAGCAACGATGCCGCACATAAAATTTTATCGGGTTACTGTTTGGTGTAAATGATATTGATTGCTGGGCGGAACTGCTTTTCAGGATTTCCCGTGCCACCCAAAAGTACGCGATATGCCGCTGGGAAATTCACCGTTCCGCCTACACGAAGGTGAATGCCGTTAATGCCTTGAACAATTGTTTGTTGCACTTCTCTGGGAATATTTATTCGATATTGGGTGAGCGTAACGCCATTTTTCACTACCTGCTGTGGCGTTCCGTCCATGAAGTCTAAGGTATTGCTGGTAATGGGATAGCGGTCGGCGAGCGTATATCTTCCGCCAGTTGTATTGATGCCTGTAGGTAGTAGTCGAGCCGGGCCAAAAAATCTGTCGTCTCCGGTGGCGGATACTTTCGTAAACACGATTTCGGCTTTATTGATAATCACATTCTTCGGCAAATGCTGGATATAAGGCAAAGTCAAATCCACAGCGGCTCCAGGGGCGTTTTGCATGAGTAAAGTAGCGGCGTTCGTATCCGTACTATGGAGCAATGCATAGGCTGGCGAACCGGTATAATTTCGAGTAATGCGGTTGAAATGTGCAGAATAAGTTTCGTTGTAAGGGAATTGATAAACAATGCTGTCATTTCCAGAAACGGTATTGTGTGCATAGACGAGTAAACCAGCCGCTCCGTATGGCGTTGAAGGTCCATTAAGAATTACGTAGGGCAAAGCCTTACCGGGATTTGTGGAATCTGGCGTAATATATAATCCAGGCATTTTCTGTGCAAAAGTTGCATATGAGGTATCATAAATCATTGCCGCTTTAAGTGCATCAACGTAGCTCTGCGCCAGTTTAATCCGGATGTGAGGCGCTTTTTTTACTCCTTTTACCAATACTGAATCCTGGATAACACCCTGACCTGGAGATCCTGTAACTAACGTAGCTGTTCCCAAAAGGGTCGGATCGAAGTTTAGGCGGTTATAATTGTAAAATGTGCTGTCTTTTGAAAAGGGATCGGTAATGGCATAAACGCTCAAATTCTGAGAAGAAGGCCCTGAGATTGTATCTCCCCAAGTGAAGCCTGCGTACGGAAGTATCAAATCCACCTCGTCAATTACATCAGCAGCGTCGAATGCGAATGTGGTGGAAGGTTGGGCAATCTGCATATAAATGCTGGCAGTCGTATTGCCCGCAAACGGATCCGCAACTGCACCTATAGCATGATAAATGGGATAGCCATTCAGCCTCGTAGAAGTCACTACGGTATCTTCAAACGCGGTGTGCGTACGGATAGTAATGGTATCGTTAGCACCATTATCAAAATCCGGACCTATGCCAAAGGTGTGGATGTTGTCTATTGAAGGCGTAAGGCTAGTCTTAATAATAGCATCTTCCTTACAAGAAGAAAGAATAAAAACCACTGCCAGCAAGGCATAAAGGCTACGAAAAGTAAAGAAACGGGGTTGTTTCACAAGGCTCTGGGTCTGATTGTAAAAATGGAGGCGAATGTGGCCAAACTAAGACTAAAAGCCTGTTAAGCTTTTATACAAATCAAGCAGTGGACTGACATCTTCCTTCCAGCTCTCTTCCCATTTAATTAATTTCTTGCCTCGGGCCGGCTTTACCTCGTCGGTAACCGTCTTTGGCAGCTTTGGAGCACCTTCAATGACAACGTCGGCACATTTAGCTCCGCCAAGGGTAAGTGCAGTAGCTGTACGGTCTTTGAAAAGCTCTAAATCCTTCTCCTTAATGTCTGAAGAAATCAACGCTTTCTTAATAAAATTATCAGCTAGCGTTTCTTTAAATTGGTCTGGCTGTAGGGTATAAAGCACCTTCGCCTGAGCAAAAACGGGTTCCTTTTTATAGACAGTTTTGAGGTATTGCGGGATGAGGGAAGTCATCCAGCCGTGGCAATGGATAACGTGCGGTGGCCAACCAAATTTCTTGACAATCTCCAAAGCACTCTTGCAGAAAAAAACCATTCTCTCCCCATTGTCGTCATAAAATTTATCGTCTGCATCCCGGAAGTTGAACTTGCGCTTGAAATAATCTTCATTGTCCATAAAATAGACCTGAAGTCGAGCATTAGGTAAAGAAGCTACTTTGATAACCAAAGGATAGTCATCTTTGTCCACAATAATATTGATACCCGACAGCCTTACCACTTCATGCAAACGATGGCGACGCTCGTTGATAGTGCCGAAACGGGGCATGATGACACGTACTTCTATCCCGGCATCAAAAGTCTTGATGGAAAGTTGGTTTAGTATTTTGGCAAAGTCAGTGGTTTCTAAATACGGAGAAAGTTCGTTGGCAATGATTAAAACCCTTTTCTTTGCGTCAGCAGACATAAGTTTGATTTTCTTGTAAAAAGTGATGCGCCACGACAATAAGGCGCGAAATAATTGCGCGAAATTAAGCAATTTTCGCCATATACGACGCTATTTCCATTCTGCAAACCAATTCCAACAAATTTAATGGTCATTTTCAAACACGAAAAGGAGATAAAGGAATACCTCAACAAAGCCTCCGAAAAAATCGGTTTTATCCCTACAATGGGCGCTTTGCACAGAGGTCATACCTCGCTCATTCATCAAGCCAAGAATGATGGATTAATGACGGTTTGCAGCATTTTCGTGAACCCAACACAGTTCAACGACCCGGAAGATTTTAAGAAATACCCCGTCAGTTTGGAGGCAGATATTGAGTTGTTGCTTGAAGCGGAATGCGACGTGCTTTTTCTGCCCGATGTCTCTACAGTATATCCTCAAGGCACAGAAGCAACGCTCACTTATGATTTTGGAGCATTAGAAAACATCCTTGAAGGAGCGCATCGTCCGGGGCATTTCCGAGGCGTAGGTCAGGTGGTGGCGCGATTAATAAACCTTGTTGGACCGGACTTTCTCTATCTCGGTCAAAAAGATTTTCAGCAATGCATGATTATTGGAAAATTGATAGAATTGATGGGCAAGGAAAATAAAATCAAACTAAGAGTTTGTCCGACTGTACGTGAGGCCGACGGCTTAGCCATGAGCTCTCGAAATCGCAGACTCTCTGAAAGCCAAAGAAGCCTCTCCGCAACAATTTATCAATGCCTTGTTAGTATTGAATCCAAAGCTGAAAATGCAACTTTCAGCCTAGCGCAAAAGGAATGTGTTGAGCTTTTGGAGAAGAAAGGATTCCGTCCGGAATATGTAGCACTCGCAGACGCAGATACCTTGGAAGGGCTTTCAGATTATGATGCCTCCCGGAAAATGGTGGCGCTTATTGCAGCTTGGATTGGCAAGATTCGGCTGATAGATAATATGGTGTTGCATCAGGCGTAAATGGTTCGTGTCCTCACGAACCATGGCAGCAGATACGAACCAAGGCGCGTAAAGATTTTTGTTAGGAACTCGCAGCCGCTTTATTTGGCACGAAAGAATACACAAACATTCCCAATAAGATAATGCCCGAGGCACCTGCAATAAACTGCCATTGACTACTAAAGAAAATAAACAGCCAAATGAGCATGCTCAACAATGCTGGCAACGGGAAAAGCGGCATTCGCCAAGGCCTGGATTCCGGATTTTTGTCGCGGCGATGCCAAGCAATAACACCCACTCCTTGCGCTAAAAACTGAACAACAATCCGCATCACGATAATGGCGGTAATCACTTCTTTCATTTTAAAAAGAAGAGAAAAAACGAAGCCTAATGCCCCAAGTGTGAGCAAGGAAATGTGTGGAATGCGATGCCGCTTATGAAGCTTCGCAAAGACAGGAAAAAACAGCCCATCCACTGCGGCAGCGTAAGGCACACGGGAGTAGCCCAACAATACTGAAAACAGCGAGGCAAGCGCAATACAGAGCACCAAACCAGTAGCCACAACCGCTACATTGTGGTTGTAAATTTTTTCGAAATAGAGGCTGACTACAAAGTCTGATTTGGCGACAAGACGCCAATCCAGATTACCCAAAACCATTGTCTGCATGAGCAAATACAAAATGGCAATGCCCGTGATGGAAATGAAAATAGCTCGTGGAATATTACGTTCCGGCTCTTTGATTTCTGCGCCAATATGACAAACATTATAGTAGCCGAGGTAGGAATAAACCGCCTTTAATGAAGCCTGACCCAGCGCAGCAGAAAATAGAAAACGAAAAGAATTGTTGGGTAATGAATGTGGGAAAGCTTGAGATACATTGAAATGCGGAATACCTGAAACAATGAGCCAGAGCAGCGTGCCGCCAGTGACACACCAAAGTGCCACAGAAATCCTGCCAATACTTTGAATATTACGATAGAGCAAAATCACCATCAGAATGACCAGCGTACCGCTCAACATCTTGGGTCCTAAATCCGCATCTCGAAAATGCCCGAGGCTACCAAAATCAAAGTCGAAGCTCCCGAAAAGGGCATGGCCAATGCCATGCAAATCGACAATGTATTGAAAGTATAAGGCGAAGCCTATCGAAGCCGAAGCTACCACCAATGGTGCTTGAATCATCGTTTGCCAAACAAACAAAAACGACATCATCCTGCCGCCTTTTCCTGGAAAAATTTTTTGAAGGAAAACATAGGAGCCGCCCGCCTGTGGCCATTTAGCGCCAAGCTCTGCCCATATACATCCATCCGCATAAGCCAACAAAGCACCTAGCAACCAAGCCGCAATGCTCCAAGCTCCGCCCATTATCGATACAATGGTGGAGAGCACTATAAAAGGCCCAATACCCACCATGTCTATCATGTTGATAGCAGCAGCTTGCGTGAGCGAAAGCGAACGGGAAAGCGACGTTGAGCTACTCAAATTTTTATCTTGCAAAAGAGAGCAATTAAGCTTTTTGGAGCAACTAAATAACAACATGCTCAAGCATTTCCTGCACGCTACTTTTCTAAATGGAATGTTGAGCTCCTCTACACTACCTATCGCACTATTGAAGCCTTCCTTCAAGGTGTACGTACCTTCGCGGCACTTTTTAACCAGAAATAATTCGACATGAAAAAATCCGTTTTGCTATCGCTTGCTGCGGCAACGATGTTCACTTTTACGGCTCAGGCGCAAAGTATTAAAACCCCCGCACCAAGCCCGGGCGAAACCGTAAAGCAAGCCTTCGGCCTTGGAGATATCACTTTAGACTATAGTCGCCCTTTAGCGCGTGGCCGGGTCATTTTTGGCGATTTGGTTCCCTATAATGCCATCTGGCGTACCGGTGCAAATTCCGCTACTAAAATCACCTTCAGCGATGACGTAACCTTTGAAGGAAAAGCCGTGAAAGCAGGCACCTATGCCTTTTACACCATTCCGGGGAAAACAAGCTGGGAAGTGATGTTGACCACAGACCTGGTACTTGGTGCCAACGTTGCTGATTATCCGGCCAGCCAAGAAGTAATACGCGTGAAAGTGCAACCTGTTCATTTGGACAATATGGTGGAGTCTTTCACCATGAATTTGGATAAGGTAGCAGCGACTTCCGCTATTTTGCAACTGTCTTGGGAGCACACCATGGTGCCTATCAACATCACCACTGAAATAGACGCTCGCATCACGAAGGAAATTGAAAAAGCAATGTCGCCGAAGGATACTCGTCCTTATTTCCAAGCGGCGAACTATTACTACGAAAACGACAAAGACCTCAAGCAGGCTTTAGCTTGGAGCGATAAAGCCATCGACCAAAATCCAGCCTATTATGTGGTGCATCTAAAGGCTAAAATCCAGATGAAAATGAAGGATTATAAAGGTGCAATTCTGACTGCCGAGAAGTCAAAGGCTTTGGCTGAAGCAGGGAAAAGCGCAGATTATGTTCGGCTAAATGAAAAACTTATTGAGAAAGCAAAAAGCATGAAGTAATCATTGGTATTTTCTGAAAAAAATCCGCGAAGCTTGATGAAGGTTTTGCGGATTTTTTTTCATCGGCAGGCATCTCGGTTTCAGAATGTTTGGTGGGGACTCAAGCGATGTCTTCGAATTCTCCTTCAGTAGAAGATTGCCTTTTTTCAGCCTGACTTACCAGCAATGACAAAAAACCGACAATGTGGGTTTCTATACCTAGCTCAAAGCAATACCTTTAGGAAGATATCCCTCTCTCCACCTGAAATTCGACTCCAAAAATGAAACCCTTCCTCCTTCTTTTATCTGCATTGATACTTCAATTCACTTTTTCCGGCTGCAAGAAATCAGATTCCGCTGAAAAAACAACCAAGGCATCTCCATCTGTCTTGTATAAAGACACTTTGGCCGGCACTTGGACATGGCAACATATTCGCTACCAGCAAGGTTCATTCGGGCCTTATTCTGAAACTATTCTGCCTGACACTACTTTCCCGATTGTTATTCTCAACGATTCCGAAATTGTGGTTCAGGGCTTAAAAATCCGCTATTCCGATTCAATTTTCTTCGAACCAACGGCTGGTAAAATGAACGACACAGCACATAGCCTTTTCTATTGCGACAAATTGGCTACTCCATGGTTTTATATCGACCTGTATTTCTACAAAAACACTGATTCTGTGGTGTTTAGAAATCAATCTACGTATGGCGTGAGCGGGAATAAAGGCGACAGGTATTACACGAAAATTGTCCACTAAAATTTAAATTTTGCCAGCTTTTTCTTCTTAAAATGGAAGTTGAAAATGGCGGTTGCCAATGTCGCTGTCTTCTGGAAAAGCAACATCCAAATCTTTAGGTATTTTCTTAAAAAACACCCTGCTAACGGCCTTTTAACGCTGTTTTAGTCCGTAATCTTTATCTCGCTTTCTACTTTTGATGCCGAAAAAAATCATTGAAAATGAAACTGTCGAGCATGAAGTGGATGGCCGTTCTAAGCCTGTCTTGCCTATTTCTATCCAACTCGCTTTTTGCCCAAAAAAGCAATAAAAGTCAAAAGAAGGAAATCACGAAAGACGAAACCGTCGTCTTGAAAAATGACGGCTCAAAAAGTCGCACAGTAATAGAAATAAAGGACGGAAAAGTGTATGTAAATGGCGAGGCTGTGGTGAGTATTCAGGATGCCAATTCAGGAAATGTACACAAGAAAATCATCATTGAAAATGGCAAAGGCGATGATGCTCCGCAAGCCTTCAACTTCAATAACGACGCACCTTTCGGCCAACAAGGTGGTGCACAATTAGGCGTACTTACCGAGCAGAAAACAAACAAGCGCGGAGCCTTTATCAAACAAGTACAGCCCAGCAGCGCAGCAGAAAAAGCAGGACTTAAAAACGGCGATCTCATCACCAAAGTAGATGGGAAAAATATTACCAGCGCTAATGATTTAGTCAATGAAATAAAGAGCCAACATCAACCCGGCGATAAGGTTACTATTCAGTACGAGCGCAATGGGAAGCAGCTTTCTACGAATGCCACTTTGCAGGCGCAAACGATGACAGCGATGCGTGGTTTTACCAACCCCGGAGATATTGGCGGGAACAATTTCCCGGAAGATTTCTTTAGAGGAATGCCGATGATGCCAAATACTGCTGCTGATGCTACTCCAAAACCCAAGCTGGGCGTGCGTGTAGAAGACCGTGCCGATAATCAGGGTGTACGTGTGCTGGAGGTAAATTCCAATTCTGTAGCCGAAAAAGCAGGCCTTCAAGTAGGCGATGTCATCATGAAAATGGATGGTCAGGCGATTGCCTCTGTAGATGATTTGGAAAGTATTTTGGGTCAAATTCGGGCAGGGAATAATCTGAAATTAGAATACCAGCGCGAGGGAAAAACAACCAGCACGACACTGAAAATCCCGGAAGTTTTAAAGCAAAAAGATTTATAGATTCTCCGTGCCCTGCTTCGATGGAATTTCTTCGAACTCTTAGTGCCTCTTAGTGTTCTTAGTGTCTTATTGGTTGGTTTCCTCCGTGAAACCCCGTGCCTCCGTGTCTCCGTGGTAGAATTCCCCGTTCCTGCCTAATCGGCCTTACTTTTACGCCATAGTCTATTCAACGATTGGCATCCCTCAAAAACCTCGCAGGACAAACAATTTGGTATGGCTTGAGCAATATCGCCGCCAAGTTGCTCAACGTATTGCTCACGCCGTTGCTCACTTATGTGCTGCACACCCCAAAAGGTCAGGCGGATTTTGGTGATTTTAGCATCCTTTATGCTGCCATTTCCTTTGCTAATGTGGTCTATACCTACGGCATGGAAACTGCCTTTTTCCGCTTTGCAAATCTGCCAGGTACAGACCGTGAAAAGCTTTACCAGACTAGCTTTGGCTCACTTATCATCTCGACAATTGGACTAAGCACCTTGTTGATTTATTTTCGGGATGGGCTTGCTGCATTCGCAGGCTTCTCCGGGCATTCCGAATACATAGTGCTCGCCGTGATGATAATCGGTACAGACACCTTGGCTGCTATACCTTTTGCCAAATTACGGCAGGACGGAAGGCCCAAAAAATATGCTTTTACGCGTGTGGCAGGCATAGTTGTCAATATCATACTGACCACTTGGTTCATCGCACTTTCGCCTGATTGGGTGGCGGCGCATCCTGAAAGTTCTTACGCTATTTGGTATGCACAATACACTAATCCTGCACTCATAATGCTTGCTGGTTTTGGTGGTTCTATCACAACTTTTCTTTTTCTTTTTCAGGAATGGGGCAAGTTTCGTTTTCAGTTTGATGCCGCGCTTTGGCGGAAGATTATCATGTACAGCGCACCCTTCATCATCATTGGTTTGGGCGGCATGATTAATGAAACCCTCGATCGAATTATGCTGCGTAAACTCTTTACCGGTGACGCTGAATCGGCAAAAATTGCAGTAGGTATTTACGGTGCAAACTATCGAATTTCTATTTTCATTACCTTGTTTATTCAGGCTTTCCGGATGGGCGCGGAACCCTTTTTCTTCAAAGAAAGTAATGATAAAAACGCACCGAAGACTTATGCCAAAGTGATGAAATGGTTCGTCCTTACGCTCTGCTTTGCCTTCTTATTCACAGCACTCTTTCTCGATCTCTGGAAATACATGGTTGGCCGCGAATACCGCACCGGGCTTGGTGTAGTGCCAATATTACTTTATGCTAATTTGTTTCTTGGGGTCTATTACAACCTCTCTGTTTGGTATAAAATTTCTGCACAATTAAAGTGGGGCGTCATCATTACTTTGATTGGTGCAGCCATTACCTTAATTATCAATTTCGCATTCGTACCTACCTATGGCATGTGGGCTTGCGCCTGGGCTACCTGCATTTGCTACGCCAGCATGATGCTGCTCTCCTACTTCACGGGACAACATTTCTTTCCGGTGCCTTATGCAACTAAGAAATTATTGGCCTATCTCGGTGCGATGACCTTCTTATTTATTGCGCATCAGGGTGTTGACCAGCTTACTACTAGTATTCCGCTGCGGGTTGCTGCGGGCGCAGTATTGATGTTGGCCTTCGTACGTTTGGTTTGGGTGATGGAGCGGAAGGAATTACGTGCTTTTCCTGTGATTGGGAAGTATGTGGGGTAGGGAATTTTGGTGGGTGAGGATTAGCTTTTATAAGATGGTTGAGGATGGCATTTCATAACAGCATTACCTTTTGCGGCGGTGTTGCGTTTGGTAGAGACCTCGCATGCAACGTCTCTACTTCTGAATTTTCGTTGAGGGATTCCCCAAACACCTAAACAATGACCTCATGCATACAGCCTGAAACAAAGCCAACAAAATCTCACTGAAAATGGTCACGTTCCAAAAATGTAGGTTTTTACTTTCAGCAGTATTTAAAAGGGAAAAAGAAAAGGAAAAAGCACCCAAATACCCAATGTCCTGCAAAAACTGTTTGCAAAAGCCTTGTATCTTTTCACGGCGTAAGGTTGGCTACAAAGCTTCTGTTTGCAGCAATTTAGTCTGCTTTTTAAGAGAGACTTATAACCCCAAATTCCGCCAAAATATTCTCATTTCTCCTTTTGCCCGCCATCTCAACATGAATAAATTTTACCCAATCCTCTTCGCATTCGCACTCCTGATTTCCCATACTTCCTTTGCCCAAAAATGGGTGGACACCAGCTATGCGGTGGTCAAAATGGACAATATCAAGTACGGAAATGCCACAGATTTTGCTGGAGCCCAGCGCGACTTAACCATGAACATCGCCATGCCTTTGGGCGATACCGCTCCACCATGTGGCAGACCATTATTTGTGGCCATTCATGGTGGCTCGTTTATGGCGGGCAGCAAGGATGCAGATTTGCCTCCGCGCTGGATTATTGACTTTGCAAAGCGTGGTTATGTTGCTATTTCTATCAATTATCGATTAGGGCTTTTTCAAACCAGCTCCAGTGCACATTGCAACATCACCAATCTAGGCGTGCCCTGGGATTGCCTCAACGTGGCCGATACTGCCGAATGGACGCGGGCAATGTATCGCGGTATGCAGGATGCGAAGGGCGCAATCCGATACATGGTCAATCATGCTACAGACTACAATTTTGACCCACGAAATGTCTTTGTAGCTGGAGAAAGCGCCGGTGCATTCATCGCTTTAGCAACGGGCTTTTTGGACGATTCCACAGAAAAACCCAGTCAGTGTGCAGCTTTGAGCGCAGTGCCCAGCCCTAATGCCATTTATGAAAACGCCTGCATCACCTCCATGAACCTTGGCACAAGTATTAGCGCGTTCAACCTGAACCGTCCCGATTTAGGAAGTATCAATGGCGACCTTAATCCCACCACAATTCCCTATACCATCCGCGGAGTGGGAAGTTTCTATGGTGCCATTTTCCAAGATTTATTCCTGAAAACCACCGCCAAAATGCAGCCCGTACTGTATCTTTTTCATCAGCCAAACGACCTGCTAGTACCTTATACCAACGATGCTTTGTTTGCTGGTTTTGCTTATTGTGCCACCCAATTTCCTGCCAATTGTGCTTGGATTATGAACCGACCGCTAGTATATGGAGGCAACGGTATTAATAGCATGATAAAAGGATTATCCGGTACGGGGATTTCCTTGCCTGTCGTTCAGTTTGATTCTACAAGCAACTTTAGCGATTGCGCTGCTCAATTGGCTACACCCGCTTTAGCAGGGCATTCCACAGATAACTATTGGCTTCGAAGCACGAATATGGCGAAGCTTTTTGCAGGAAATATTGATGCAACAAACCACTGCTTACCTACCGCCGTAAAAGCCCTCACCACAATATCGAACCTTAGTATTGCGCCGAACCCGGCTAGGGACGAACTGCAAATAATTTGTGGGGATTTGACCGGAAATTTTCCGGTAGTCATTTCTAATATGCTCGGCCAAACGGTGTATTCTGGTCAATGTCAATTTAGCAATGGAAACGCAAGATTGCTGCTCAAGAACCTAACACCGGCAACTTATATCCTTACTACCATGACCGAAAAATATGGCTTGAGCAGAAGCAGATTTTTAGTTCAGTAGTATGCCGTGGTTCGTGTCTTCAGCAAACACAAAACACCTTAATGCCGCACTCTTCTTTTCAGTACACCACCTGCTGCTTCGCGAATGGTGTTGGTAAACACAAAGGCTTTCGGGTCGATGCTTTGTACAACATTCCTTAGCCTGCGCACCTCCATCCGCGTGATGACGCTGAACACAATATCCACATCGCTGAAGGTTTCAAAGCTTTCCTTCATGAAGCCTCTTTCCCCTTTATAAATGGTAATGCCACGCCCCAAATCCTTTACCAGCCTGCGTTTTATCTCTTCGCTACAGGAAGAAATAATAGTGACACCAGTATAGGCTTCCACACCTTCCACCACATAATCTATGGTACGGGTGACTACGAAATAGGTGAGGATGGCATAGAGCGCAATATCGAAGCTGACGAACAAAGTAGCGAGCAGGAAAAGCACAGTATTGAAGCCTAAAATGATTTCTGAAATGGTGAAGGAACTACGTCGTAAAGTGTATAGCGCAAGAATTTCCAGTCCATCTAATGACGAGCCTCCACGCATACCAAGGCCGATACCGATACCGAGAAAAAATCCACCAAAAACTGCCACTAAAATGCGGTCAAATTTCGTAGGGTCTGTAAACTCGGGGAAGGGAATAACGGTGATACAAATGGCGAGAAGAATCACTGCTGCAAAGGATTTGAGAGCGAATTGTCGATTCACCAAAAAGCCTCCCATTATCATAAAAGGGATGTTCGCTAAAATGATAAATAGTGCCAAAACCAATTCCGAGCTGTGGAATATTTCATGGGCTAGCAACGACATGCCCGTCACACCACCATCAATAAAATGGTTGGGGACTAAAAAGCTACGAAGTGCAAATGCCATGAACAGGGAACCCGAAAGGATATAAACTGTATCCTGTAACCAATGTGGCAAATGAACTTTAGGCATGAAAATTAGCCGTGGTTTAGGCGTTAAAAAGTTGTTTGAGTTCTGCCAAGTGTTGCGCCTTCTGGGCTGCGCGGCTGGCGATGCTGGTGGCGGTAAAGTAATGATGTTGTTCCAGAAATTTTATTTGAAGCCGATTCCATTCCTGCTCGGTCTCTATCACGCCACTGTCTTTAAATTCTTTAAAAAGAGTTTGACCAATAGTGTAAAAATCATCCCGACCGAGATAATCCAAATCCGCATCGGCCATTATTTCTTCCAAAAGATTCTTGGGTTGCTGTGGGATTTCCGTTGCAAAAATCATCTGACAGATGGCATCAATTTGCGCAGCAGAATAATCAAATCTAGGCAGCGTTTCCCGTGCAATTTCACAACCAAATTTTTCATGGTTTTTGCTCTGAATCATGAAGCCACTATCATGGAAAAGCACTGCTGTGAGCAATAATGCCAAATCGGTTCCCTCCACACCTTCAGCCTCCGCAATGCGGCTGGCGGCGGCATACACGTCTAGCACATGCTCCAAGGTGTGGTAGGAAAGATGCGAAGGCAAATCTCTTTTTAGGCGTTCCAAAATGTGTTTGCTGGCTTGTTGAAACTGCATTTTTTTGACAGATTGAATGATGGGATGGGATTATAAAATTTGGGTTTTACCTACTGGTTTTTTAAGAAATAGCGGAACGATTTGACACCACAAAATACATCGCTACTGCGCCTTTATGTTTTGCTTCAATCATTCCTCGAGAATGGCAATAGAAATTGTTCTTTACGAAGCGATAGGTCGTTTCGGAAATATTGATTTTCCCGGCCTCTCCATGTTGCTCCATGCGTGCTGCGATGTTCACGGTATCACCCCAGATATCGAATGCGAATTTTTTTTCACCAACTATACCCGCCACCACACTTCCACTATTAATACCCATTCGAATTCTAAAACCTGGCTTTGCGGTGACTGGGTTATTTCGCCGCGCTTCTACAAATTCTAAGATTTCAATAGCGGCTTGTACCGCCTGACAGGCATGCATTTCATCGGCTACAGGAAGACCGGAAACAGCCATGTAAGCATCACCAATCGTCTTGATTTTCTCCAGTCCGTGGCGTTCTATTATTTGGTCGAAAGCACTAAAACATTCGTGCAGTTCGGCCACCAATTGTTCTGGCGATAAACTCTCTGCCATACCTGTAAAATCTACAAAATCGGTGAAGAGCACGCTGACATTGTCGTAATGTTTTGCCCGGCTTGTTCCGGTTGCTTTTAGTTCATCTGCTACCTCCAGCGGCAAGATATTGAGCAACAAATCGTCACTTTTTTTCTTCTCTTTTTGGATGAGATAATTGGATTTTCGTTGCTTACTATAGTTTCGGAAAACCAGAATAAGTAAGCCTAGCAAAAACGCAATTCCAGCTAAGAAAAACCCACGTTTATTCCGTTCCTTCGCCACTTCCAACTGGGCAATCTTGATGTCTTTGTCTTTAAGCTGAATAGCACGTTTTGTTTCCAGATGCGCCATTTTTTCAGTGTTGGCAATGGAGAAGGTGCTATCTTTTGCCGCCGTGAATTGCTGAAATAACTCGAGGGCTTTTTGATAATTCCCTTGTAAGGCATAGACTTTGGACAAGGTTTTAGAAAAGTCTAATAAGCCATTGTTATAGTTTACTTCTTTACAACCGATAATTCCTTTTTTAAGATAGTCCACCGCTAGATACAAGAATTGTTCACGCTCCGCTGAAGAATATTTTTGAGTGGAATCAATCGCCATCTGTAGGTAATTGTCGCCAATATTTCCTTCTGCAATGGCCGTCATTTGAATGTCCTTTTGGGCTTTTGCCAAATTAAGTGAGCGTAGATAATACATCAATGCAGTTTTGGTATCGCCGCTGTCAGAATATACGCTTGCCATATTCGTCAATTGCATCATTACGCCCCTATCATCGTTTTGAGCAACGGCTATCTTCATGGCTTGTTCCATGTATTTCAACGCTTCTTTGTATTTTTTTTGCGCATAATAGATGCTGCCAAGATTACCTAAAGTAAAAAAAGCACCATCGCTAGACCCGATTTCCCTATAGCTTTTTAAACTTAGTGTTTGATATTGTATGGCGTTCTCATAATTGCCTTGGTAGTAATAGATGATTCCAATATTGCATGTACTTTTCGCAATAACTTTTTTATCGGCTATTTCCTCACTAAGGTTCAAAGACTTGAACAAGGCTTCCAAGGCTTCAGGGTACATTCCCTGATTGAGGTAATTATTGCCAAAATCATTGTAGGCTCTGCCGATACCCATTTTCCATTTAATCTTCCTACTTAAATCCAAAGCCTTTTGTGCATATACCAAACCTTCCTCCGGATTATAGAAACAATAGAGATAGGAAATATTATCCAAAAGGGAAGCTCCCGCAGAATCTTCTTTCATTTGTGGAAGAGCTGAAAGAAGCGAATCCAGAAGTGCTCTACCTTGCTTTGGGTCGGCATGGGAGGTCAAAGGACACAGCAGGATAGGAAACACCCACAGCAGCCAACCTTTCCTTAGACACACTAATTTCCATAAATCCAAACTCATGATTTATTCAGTTTCCTACTGGCGTTCAATTTCAATTAAAGTTCTTCATCGCACGATTAAAGAGCTTACTCCCTTCATAACTAACGGCGTAAATCGGGGTGTGGCGGGGCAACACTGGAAGGCCCATCTTCACCATTTGTTGCCGCTCTGAATAAGACACTATTTTCGGGAGCTATACTTCCATCATATACGAAAATAAATCTATCCCGAGCAATATTGTTTTGGTCAGACATGTATTCAATAACGGTATTTACCCTATCCCAACTTGATTGTTGGCTGACCTTACTTCCACCCGCATTTCCGGCAACAATCACCTTACAATCAGGATTTGCCAGCATTTGGCCTTTTAGCTTATCGAGCTGTAGCTTCATTCCGCGAGAAAGCGCATATTCTTGTCCCGAATAACTGAGAGTGCCTGTTGTAATCTCATCGCAGCCATTATTGCTTCCCTGCGCGAAAAGCGGACTTTTTGGGAGTAGAAGGCAACAGCAAAAGGCAAGAATTGCAAAAACGGAATTAAACTTCATATGGAACGTGTATTTTTTAAGGCTATTTTTTGTTATTCCAAAAGTAAACTAATGGCTGCCAATATTACTGCTTTGCTCGCCAAAAAAGAAAAATTTTTGCTTCTTAAAAGAGTACAGAGTTCTTTCCACAACCTAAAAATCCTAATCTGATTTTTCACACAAGAAAATACGGCCATCGAAAGGTCGGCCAAAGAGGTTTTTTATTTACGGGAATATGCAAGTATATCTTCTTACTCTGGATTAGGCAATGCCTCAGCCTCGCCGGGTTCGGCTGCCCTATACATTAATATATTTGCCTGTGCTTTGGGATCAAATAAAAACACAAAGCGATCGATTGCAATTTTATTTTGGTCAGACATCAACGTAATGAACGCTAAAATTCGCTCCTGATATATTTTCTGGTCATCAATTTTACTTCCCCCGCTATTTCCTGAAACGACAACCTTACACCTCGAATTTTTATTCAACTGCTCTGTGAGCACCTCAAGTTGTTGTGCCATAGAATAAGAGAGTACTATTTCTTGCCCGGAAAACTGAAGATAACCAGCGGAAATACCTTCACAACCATTATTTCCTCCCTGCGCAAATAAAGGACTTTGTACCAAAAAATTGCAAAAACAAAAGGCAAGGATTGCAAAAATAGATGTGAGCTTCATAGTGAGCAAGATTTTAAGGCTACTTTTTTATTAATCCAAAAGTAAATCAATAGATGCTCAATATTAATGCATCCCTCGCCAAAAAAGAAACTTTATTTGCTTTCTGTAAAAAAGCCCACAGTAATCTCCAATCCGTCCATAAAACGACGTGTGGGTTTGTAGCCCAAGAGCCTTTCTGCCTTAGAGATATCCGCTAAGGAATTTCTGATGTCGCCTTCACGTTCCTCACGGTAAGTAGCCTCGTGTTCTTTCCCAAGAATTGTGCGAATGGATTCGTACAGAAAATTGACGGAGAAATTTTCGCCTACGGCAATATTGTAGGCTTCACCAAAGGCTTCATCATTGGTACAAAGCATCCCGCGCACATTGGCTTGTACGGCGTTGTCCACGTAGGTAAAGTCACGTGTCTGGCCACCATCACCATTGATATAAACAGGCGTTCCTTTCAAAATACCGTCAATAAAAAGCGGAATCACTGCAGCATAAGCGCCGTGCGGGTCTTGCCTTGGACCGAAAATATTGAAGTACCTAAAGCCGATGGTTTTGAGCCCATAAAGCTTGCCAAATACAGCCGCATAGACTTCGTTCGTTTTCTTCGTCACAGCATAAGGAGAAAGTGGATTTCCTAATCGCTGTTCCACTTTAGGAAGATTAGGCTCATCACCATAAACAGAGGAAGAAGAGGCATAAACAAAGCTCTTCACTCTCGCATTTTTTGCCGCAGTAATCATGTTTACAAAGCCCGAGACATTCACTTCATTGGTGGTCACAGGATCCTTCACAGAACGCGGCACGGAACCTAAGGCCGCTTGGTGACTCACATACTCTATACCTTCACAAGCCTTCGCGCAATCCTCATAATTCCTGATGTCTCCTTCTTGAAATTCGAATGCTTCATAGGCAGAAAAGGGTTCAATATTTTTATGAAAACCTGTAGCGAGATTATCTAAAACCCGAACTTTCTTTGCTCTGGCCTTCAACAAAAATTCGACGATATGCGACCCAACAAAACCTGCTCCGCCCGTCACCAAAAATGTATTTCCCGAAATATCGCGTGGTACTTCAAAGCTACCTTCCTGATTACTTTCTGTGCTATTCACTATTTTTTCTTTTCTAAAAATGAATGGGATATCCCAAAGGCATTTCTTATAAACTCCAATACTGAAGCTCTTTAATTTTATTTCTGTACGTGCCTTTCACGTCAATCAATATCGCATTTGGCGCAGTAATCTCTCTAAAGTAAGTATCATCAAACGCCGAATAAGCCTGGTGGTTTACGGCTACCACGATGGCATTGTAATCCTTACCTGGCGCAGCTTCTAAGCCAAAACCGTATTCATGCTGGAGTTCTTCGCTGTCGGCATGGGGGTCTATCACGTCCACCTTCACGTGGTAGGCTTTTAGCTCCTTAATAACATCGGCTACTTTGCTATTCCTGATATCCGAGACGTCTTCTTTAAAGGTGCAGCCCATCACCAAAACCTTAGCTTCTGCCACGTTCACACCACTCTTAATAATTCCCTGAATGGTCTTTTTGGCCACGTACGCCGCCATCTCATCATTGATGATTCTGCCGGCCAAAATCACACGGCTGGTATAACCGAGTTGGGCACTTTTGTAAGTGAGGTAATAAGGATCTACGCCGATGCAATGGCCGCCGACAAGTCCTGGGAAAAACTTCAAGAAATTCCATTTTGTACCCGCAGCTTCCAGCACTTCGTAGGTATTAATACCCAGCTTATCGAAGATGATTGATAGCTCATTCATCAAAGCGATGTTGAGGTCGCGCTGCGTATTCTCAATAATTTTTGCTGCTTCCGCTACTTTCACTGAAGAAGCACGATGGACTCCAGCTTTCACCACCAGTTCGTAGGTCTTAGCAATCTCTTCCAAAGATTCTGCATCGCAGCCGCTCACTACTTTAGTTACATTTTCCAAAGTGTGCACTTTATCCCCTGGATTGATGCGCTCTGGAGAGTATCCGAATTTATAATCCACTCCAGCTTTTAGCCCGCTAATCTTGTCGATTACCGGCAAACAATCTTCTTCCGTACATCCGGGATATACGGTGCTTTCAAAAACAACGTAATCGCCCTTTTTAATCACTTTCCCAATAGTTTCGGAAGCTTTGATCACAGGCGTGAGATCCGGCACATTATGCTTGTCCACCGGCGTAGGAACGGCCACCACAAAGAATCTTGCTTCGCGGAGTTTGTCAAGGCTGGTTGTGAATTCGATATCGCAATTTTGAAAAGCAGAACTATCAAGTTCGTTGCTCGGGTCAATGCCCTCATTCATCATTCCTACGCGCTTTTCGTTGATGTCAAAACCAATGACTTCAATCTTGCGGGCAAATGCGAGAGCAATTGGCAGGCCTACATAGCCAAGCCCTATCAAGGCGAGCTTACACTCTTTAGCTAAGAGTTGCTGGTACATTTTACAGTAAAAAACAGGTACAGGAAAAGTTCCGTCCTAATGTTGACAATAGTTTGAAAGCCTTTGCTGGTGCGACTTAAGGCATAGGTAAAGACGACACCAAGGGAAAAGCGATAGGATTTAGGAGAGGAAGACTGATTATTCGCTTTTGGGCTTCGCTGTTTTCTTCGGCTTCGCTACCGCAACTTCTTCGGTGTCTTTTACAACTACCTTTTTCTTAGCAGGGGCTTTAGCTTTCGGCTCCGATACCTCTGCTTCAGCTGTGGCTGTTGGCTTTGCCTTGCGTGCTGGGCGTGTTACGCCAAAGGATCCCATGCTAATCTTTCCGCGTTTTGTTTTTTTATCTCCTCTTCCCATAATGTTGTGTGTCTAAATTTTTTTTGAATGAGCGGCAAAAATAGAAGAAGCAGGTGGAATACACCTGCTTCTTTTGAAAACATTAAGTCGAGGATTATCCCTTCTTACCTTTCTTAGGCGGAGTCTTAATAGCGGTAGAAAACTCCTTACCTGCTTTAAACTTGGGCACTTTCGTCGCCTTAATTTTAATAACTGCCCCAGTTTGAGGATTGCGACCGTTGCGAGCTGCGCGGTCAGAAACAGAAAAAGTACCGAAACCTACAAGGGTTACACGATCACCTCTTTGAAGTGCTGCAACTACAGCATCTGTAAAGGAATCCATAGCCGCATTGGCTTGTGTTTTTGTAATGCCCGCATCGCCGGAAATCTGCTCGATGAGTTCTGCTTTGTTCATGGAAAAATTGAGTGTTGGTGGATAAGAAATTTCGTTGAAGGTGGGACAAATATAGGGAGCAGTTGCACAGTTCCAAAATCCAAAAAAAAATTCTCTTTTGCTGAAATCCTTGCCAGCATTGTATTTCCGCCGATTAAGCGGGAATTTCTCTCCCACAAGGATAATATACCGTAGCATTTCGGCTAACAGACGCTCAATTCCACGCTCAATTTCAGCCCTCTACAGCCATTAAACTTCGAAAAGCAATAAATTTATTTCCAAATTTCTTGATGCCCTTATCCCGCATTAAAGATGCATGGCTGCGGATGTATTCCTCGTAGTCTTCCATGGAATCGCAGGTGTATTGCGCACTAAAAGTCGAGCCTTCAACTTCGTCTTGCTCTAATAATCTACAGAGCCTCGTTTCAGTAAAAATACCTGTTTTCAGGAGTTCCGGCATGTGCTCTTCCTTCATCCAGCGAAGCCATTCTTCGGCTATGTCATGGTTCACCTGTATGGTGACGTTGTAAATAATCATGGTGTGCTAAAAATAAAACGAACTAAGATTAGTAGCAATAGGAAAATCCTAAGGAACGATGACATTCATGGCCTTTGGTGCTATCCAAAAGTTTAGTCGATTAGTACAAGAATGTGCATCACCATCGGTCTGCATCAAGCGCAAATCGGGGTGGAAAATATTCACCCTTTTTGCGCGATAATGAGTGACATATTTGCTGTCCGTAATATTGCCCCACATCGCCCTCATTGCCAGCGCTCCTCCGAATATTTTTGGAAACTTCCGAATGATAGTGACATCAAGCCAACCGTCCGTAAAGCTTGCCTGTGGCGCAATACGGAAGTTGTAGCCAAATTGTTGCCCATTAGCAACGTTCACTAAAAAAGCTCGCGAATTTATCTTTTCTCCATCCACTTCGAGCTGCCAATCCCACTCCTTGTACAGCCACAAATGCTTGGTCACTAACCAAGAATAAACGCTTAGTCCGCGCCTTTTACTCGTTGCAAATTTGTTGGAGATAAGGGCATCAAATCCTACACCCGCGTTGGACACAAATAATTTGTCGTTCACGTAGCCCAAATCAATGGTCAAGGTCTTACCGATGTTTATCAACTTAATCGCCTCTTCTACTTTTAAGGGCAAGCCGAGAGACCGCGCCATACCATTGCCTGAACCCTTAGGAATTATGCCCAGTGCGGTTCTGCTGCCTTCCAGGCCAGTGGCGACATCGGCTACAGAACCGTCCCCGCCAACTGCAATTACTACGTGAGCACCGTGTTCAGCAGCATCGCGAGCTAATTCTGTACCGTGCTTTGCATGTTGTGTGTATTGTGTTTCATGAGTGTAAAGTGATTTATCAATCAAACTATCAATTGCTGTTTGAATAGCCTTAATTCTATCGGTTCCACTTCTTGGATTGACAATAAAAACCAGATGCTTTTTTGCTCCTCCAGCACTCATGCGATTTGCGCTTTCAAACTAAGGTCAAGGCTTACCGCATGATGGATTATGGCACCTGTAGAAATGAAGTCGACACCTGTCCGCGCGTAATCCACAATATTGTCCAGATTGATGCCTCCTGAAGCCTCCGTTTGGAAGCGACCTTTTATCATTTCTATCGCTGTTTCAATGTCTGCAGGAGGAAAGTTATCGAGCATAATTCGAGTTACATCTCCCACGGCCAAAACCTCACGAACATCCTGCAGGTTGCGTGTTTCGATGATAATGTCCAATCTTAAATTATTGCTTCGCAAGTAATCGTTGGTTTGATAAATGGCGTTCCGAATACCACCACAAAAATCGATATGGTTGTCTTTGAGCATCACCATATCGTACAGCCCCATTCTATGATTTACACCACCTCCAATTTTCACCGCCTCCTTCTCAAACATGCGGAAAAGTGGGGTCGTTTTGCGGGTATCCAGAATCTTAGTTTTGTAGCCTTTTATCCTATCCACATATTGATGCGTGAGTGTGGCAATACCGCTCATACGCTGCATACAATTAAGCACCAATCGCTCTGCCTGCAAAATGGTATGTACCGAAGCGGAAACTTCAAAAGCTTGTTCACCATTCATCATTTTATCTCCATCCCTTTTAAAAAAAAGGAAGCTTGCTTCGGGTTCGAGATAGTGGAAAATATCTTCGGCAAGACTCACTCCGGCGATAATGCCATTCTCCTTAATCTTTAGCAAAGCCCTGCCCCGCGTGCCTTTCGGGATAGAAGCCAATGTAGAATGGTCGCCGAGCCCAATGTCTTCGGCAAGAGCAGATTTGATGAATTCGGTACGTGTCAAGGCAGGTGTTTTATTTGAATGGTTGGCTAAAAATTGTCCAAAACCCATCCTATCATTAATGCTGATGATAGCCAGATTTTCGTCAAAAATACAGCCTTATAGCTAGGCGTTTCTCCAAAGAAGATTGGCATCGCCGTAGCTCAAAAACCTAAAATCATGCGCCAAGGCATAGTCGTAAATTCCTTTCCAATCTGCGCCAACAAAGGAGGCAACAAGCAGTAATAAAGTACTCTGTGGTTGGTGGAAATTGGTGATTAAAGCATCAACCATTTTGAAGGAATATCCTGGTGCAATCAAGATGCCTGTTTTAGCAATAAAGCAAGCGGTGGCTTTCACTTTCATCCATTGAAGAATGGCTTCCAACGCCTCCTTCCGCGTACAAAGCTCATTTTCAG
>JBDTKK010000060.1:0-17231 GCA_039935335.1 Chitinophagaceae bacterium | reverse complement strand
GGTTCGGGTATTTTAAAAAGCCAAACGCAACAGTCAATCGTTTTGCCAGACTTGGTGGATGGAATGTATTATTTGAGTTTGTCGGGGAGAGCTGGAGTGGTAACAAGGAAGGTAATTGTTCAACATTAAACCTGTGGTTATGAGAATTATTTTATTCGTGTTTTTAGCTTGTTTTTTGAACATTCCGGCTTTTGCCCAGTCTCCAGGTTGGGCATGGGCTAGAAGCGGGCAAAACACGTCAAGTAGTCTGAATACTTGTGTAGCAATAGACAAAGACGACAACGTATATAGCGTCGGCGCGTTTCAAGGCTCAATTTCATTTGGCGACTCCACTTACATATGCCAGGGACTGCAGAATATCTATGTTACTAAGTACGATAAAGACGGCAAACTTATTTGGTCACAATTTATTGGCGGAAATGGGAAATATGTTGCTAATTCTATCGTGGTGGATAGATATGGTTCGGTGTATGTAGGAGGTGCAACTGCAATAGATTCCCCGAATGCAACTGCATTATGGTACGATATGCTTGTTGTAAAACTTAACCCGACGGGTAAAATGCTATGGAGAAAGTGGTACGGAACTGAATATGACGATGTGGTTACTGCAATGGCAATTGATAGTAAAAATAATTTGGTTTTTACCGGATATTTCTTTGGTGTGGGTACGGATCCTGCAATTTATGATAGCATAAGAATTGGAGATTTTGTATTGAACAGCAAAGGGAATACCGACATTTTTATTGCAAAAATGGATAGCAGTGGATCTGTTTTTTTTGCAAAAGACATTGGTACGAAAAAAGATGAAAATGCATGGGCTCTGTCTCTACTAAAGGATGACCATATGGTAATGGTCGGGTCATTTTATTCGGCAATTACATTTGATAATCTACCACAACTTAGGTCAATTTCTACCGGTTTGATTGTTGGAAATAGTTATATCGTTGAATTGGATAGTGATGGTGTCGCTGAATGGGCACAAATAGTTGGCGCTTCGCAGGTCACACAGCAAAACGCAGGCGGCGAATTGCAATGTATGAAACTAGCTACTGATAGTGCTGGTAATGTATTTGTTGCTGGTAATTATGCAACCTGCGACCTCAAAATCGGCTCTTTTTTCTTACCACAGCCTTATGATGATCAGGGTAATTACGATATGTGGTTTGCCAAGCTAGATAGTCGGGGCAATGTGCTTTGGGCCAAAAATGTGGGTGGAATGGAGGCAGATTATTTGCGGGGCATTGCTACTGATAAGGCTGGTAACTTGTACGTTACCGGAGAGGCGGGTAATACTTGCGTTTTTGGCTCCGATACCATAAAGTTGCCAAATACTGCTGGTGAGTACCTATTTACCGCCAAGTATGATGGTAGTGGTAATTTGTTATGGTATAAGATACTTGGGGGTACTTATGGCGCTACGGGTTATGCGGTATCAGTAAACAATGAAGACGAAGTTGTGGTAGTCGGCGGTTTTGCTGATGCGGCTTTAGCTTTTGGCAAATCAGTGGTATATAACACAGGTTCGTTTAACGGCTTCGTCGCCAAGCTCAACAAAGAAGGCGTTGGCGTTCCGCCAACAGGGTCCGGGCAATTCAGCATTTCCCCCAACCCTGCAAGTAACACACTGCAACTTCAAACCCAGCAAGCTGGGCAATTCACCTCCTACCAAGTCAACAATACTTTGGGGCAAAAAGTAGGTTCAGGTATATTAAAGAGCCAAACGGAACAGTCAATTGAGTTGCCAGAGTTGGTGGATGGGATGTATTATTTCAGTTTGTCGGGGAGAGCAGGAGTAGTTTCTAGGAAGGTATTTATTCAACATTAAAAACAAAAACAATGAAAAGTATCGTGGTAGTTCTTGCTCTTGGTTTGCCGATTGTAAAGTTGTAGCTTCATTCCCGGAGAACCAAAGACTCAAATTAAATGTCTATTTGTGAAAGCACCAATAATAAATTGAATTTACACTTAAATTCAACAAGTTAATTTCTGAACGTTGGGTTTAGGATGCAGATTTTAGCCGGGAAAAAACACAGGCTTTACAACTTACTAAATATTGCAGATGAAAAAATTGATGCCTTTACTTTTTGTAGCTTTTATTCATTTAGTAAGCGTGGCCCAGGTATCACATTGGGCAACCCTGCCATTTTATGTAAATCGGGGACAAGTAGGATTTTACAACGATACTGCAACCAAATCACTATATATTTATGGCTCTTTTAATAAAGTTGATTCAAGTACAGCTAATATAATAAAATGGGATGGCGTTAGCTATACATTATTAAAGCATCCGCGAAATACGATTATTGGACAAATTTTGCGGTACAATAATTACCTGTATGTAGATGGTGATGGAGGACTTTCACGGTATGATGGCACCAATTGGGAAATAATGGACTCATTCTGCACAGGAATTGGGGGCATGTACGTTTGGCATAATAAACTGCTTTGCGCAGGCAATTTCAGAACCATTTGTGGTCACGCCATTCCGCGTGCTGCTCAGTTTGACGGCACTAACTGGACTGATTTCTATAATGTAGATACACTTCTAAATGCGACTGAAATATGGTCTATTGGCAGCGTTGTAGATTATAAGGGAGAAACGTACATTGCTGGAAATCTAAATCCACAAGGTAAACCACTCATTTCAGAGATTGCCCGATTTGATGGCCAACATTGGAAGGATGTAGGAGGCGGTATTCAGGGAAATGGGCTGGCGGCCGTTGGCCAAATGTTAGTTTGGAAAGAGCAATTGTATGTAAGTGGTATGTTCAATGTACAAGATGGCTCTCCCGGCAATTGTATAGTCCGCTGGGACGGCCAAAAATGGCATAGACTGGGAGAGGGCATGCCCGAAGTAAATGCGGCTATACTCAGAATGGCAATATTTAGAGACAAGTTGTATGCCGTTGGAAATTTTAATTATGTTGATAAAATCAAAGCGAACTACATTGCTTCATGGGATGGCTTCAAATGGTGTTCATTGGGTGATACGTCCGATTATGACTCAATTGACGACATCGTGGATTTTAAAGACAGTCTTTATATCGGTGGGCCTTTTTGGTCTATAAATGGAGACTCTTCTTACCATCATTTTGCAAAATGGACGGGTGGAGATTATGTTAAGGAATGTTCCGTCCCTACAAGCGTGACCGAACACATTAGTTTGCAATTCAACGCAGAGATAGCACCTAGTCCATCATTAAATGGAAAGTTTAACGTGGATTTTAATAATCAACAACGCATTATTGCTGCCCAAATCATCGTTTGCAATACGACCGGGCAAATTGTTTATCAAATGCAAAATTCTCACGTGGGCAACAATTTTTCGAAGGAAATAAACCTAGGTGCTGTAGTTCCTGGAGTCTACTTTGTAGCGATTATAGCAGATGGAGATCGGGTTCTGAAGCGTTTGGTTGTTGAATAGTAAAAAATTTGTTTTTACAAGTGGGTCCAAGATGTCTGTAGAATGCACGTTGGGCGCAAGTATTGGGTGCTGAAAGAGTAACGCAGCAAAATGCCAGCGGGGAATTGCAATGTTTCAATGTTGCCACGGATAAAGATGGAAATGTATTTATCGCCGGAAACTACGCTACTTGTGACCTCAAAATCGGTTCTTTTTTCTTACCACAACCATTTGACAACCAGGGTAATTACGATATGTGGTTTACCAAGCTAGACAATCAAGGCAATGTACTTTGGGCCAAAAGTTTGGGTGGTATGGAGGCGGATTATTTGCGGGGTATAGCCACGGATAAATATGGTAACTTATACATTACTGGTGAAGCGGGTAATACTTGCATCGTTGGCAAGGATACGATTAAATTACCCTCCACTGCCGGCGAGTACTTATTTACTGCGAAATATGATGGCAATGGTAATCTATTGTGGTATAAGATACTTGGAGGTACATACGGCGCCACCGGTTATGCCATCTCTGTAAACAGTGCTGATGAAGTGGCGGTAGTCGGTGGTTTTGCTGATGCGGCTTTAGCTTTTGGCAAATCAGTGGTGTATAACACAGGTTCGTTTAACGGCTTCGTCGCCAAGCTCAATAAAGAAGGCGTCGGAATTCCACCAACGCTAGTTGGCCAATTCAGTATTTCCCCCAACCCTGCAAGCAATACGCTGCAATTACAAACGCAGCAAAGCGGCCAATTTTCATCCTACCAAATCAGTAATGTTTTGGGGCAAATGGTAAGTGCGGGTGTTCTAAAAAGCCAAACGCAACAGTCAGTTTCCTTGCCAGCGTTAGCAGATGGGATGTATTATTTGAGTTTGTCGAGGAGAGCAGGAGTGGTTTCTAGAAAGGTATTTATTCAACATTGAGAACACAAAAGAAATTCCAATAGAGCGGCATTTCACGCTCGCCAAAGTTTTTTTCACCCGTCTCGACAAAGTTGAGACGGACGTTTTACGTTTTACGTTTTACCTTTTGCCTTTTACCCTTTGCCTTTTGATTTTCCCCTTTCCCTCGCCTCCGTACATTTGCGCCCTTTCTAAGTCCTCATTTTTATGTACAGAACCCATACCTGCGGCGAGCTCCGAAGCGCTGATATTGACAAACAAGTTACCCTCGCCGGCTGGGTACAATACATCCGCGAAAAGGGGGCAGTTTCTTGGATTGTCCTCCGCGATAGATATGGCGTTGTCCAACTGGTTTTTGAAGAAGGACGCAGTAACGATGCGGTTTTGGCAATGGTTAAAAATATTGGTCGGGAATGCGTGTTGCAGGTTAGCGGCGCGGTGGTAGAACGCTATTCCAGAAACAAGGATTTGCCCACAGGCGACATCGAAATTCTGGTGGATTCTATGAAGATTTTGAATGAATCTGCGACACCACCATTTACCATTGAAGAAGATACGGATGGTGGCGAAGATATTCGCATGAAATATCGATACCTCGACCTCCGCCGACCCACGCTGCGCCGCAATTTGGAACTTCGGTACAAAGTGAGTAGGTCTGTAAGAAACTACCTCGACACGCAGGGTTTTTGGGATATCGAAACACCGTTTTTGATTAAGTCCACACCCGAAGGCGCACGCGATTTTGTGGTGCCTTCGCGGATGAACGAAGGACAGTTTTATGCGCTGCCGCAAAGCCCGCAAACCTTCAAGCAATTGCTGATGGTGAGTGGCTTCGACCGTTACTATCAAATCGTAAAATGCTTCCGCGATGAAGACCTTCGTGCGGACAGACAGCCGGAGTTTACGCAGATAGATTGCGAGATGGCTTTCGTGGAGCAGGAGGATATTTTAAACACCTTTGAAGGCTTGTTTAAACACGTTTTCAAAGAGGTAAAAGGCGTTGAATTGACCGAAGATTTTCCAAGAATGACCTGGGAAGATGCGATGCGCGATTACGGTAATGACAAGCCGGATATTCGCTTTGGCATGAAACTCGCCAACATGAAAGTGGAAGGCGTTTATCAGGAAATGGTTTTGGCAGAAGTTCCTTTCAAATTATTTGAAGAAGCGCAATCAATCATCGGAGTGGTGGTGAAAGGCGCTGCTGAATGGACGCGCAAACAATTGGATGAACTCGCGGAATGGGTGAAGCGGCCACAGATCGGGATGGGCGGCATGGTGAACATTAAATGCAATAATGACGGCAGCTTCAAGAGCAGTGCGGATAAGTTTTTCACCGGGCATCAATTGAGCGAAGTGACGGCATTTTGCGGCGCAACGGAAGGCGATTTAGTTTTGATTTTAGCAGGAAAAGAAGCCTTGACGCGCAAAGCAGCCAGTGAGCTAAGACTCCATCTGGGCAATACTCTTGGGCTTCGCAAGCATCATGAATATGCACCACTATGGGTAATAGACTTCCCGCTTTTTGAAGAGACCGATGTTGAAGGACATTGGGCGGCAAGACACCATCCTTTTACTGCGCCAAAACCGGAGCATATTTCCTTGATGGACGAGCCTGCACGCTATGGAGAAATCAAAGCGAACGCCTACGATATTGTGTTGAATGGTACCGAAATTGGTGGTGGTTCTATCCGGATTTACCAACGCGATTTGCAGGAAAAGATGTTTGCAGCCTTAGGTATGAGCAAAGAAGAGGCGCAAGAAAAGTTCGGCTTTTTGCTTGGCGCGTTTGAGTACGGCGCACCGCCGCATGGAGGTATTGCTTTTGGTTTCGACAGGCTGTGTGCCTTGCTGGGCGGGCAAGAGACGATTCGCGACTTCATCGCTTTTCCGAAAAATAATTCGGGAAGAGACGTGATGTTAGATGCGCCTTCAGCAATTGACAAAGTTCAAAGAAAGGAGTTGGGACTCTAGTGTTGAAAAAAATCTTACCTTGATTCCAATCGGCTTATTAACTTTAGGCCACAACAAAAAACTACATGAAGAAGCTTTTATTCTCAGCGCTTTTCCTATCCACCATAGCACTAGGTTTTTCTTCGTGCATGAATGGGGATTATGATGCCAATCCCTTAACCACAAATACTACCATTAATCCAATAAAGCCTGTAGGTGGTAGTGGCAACGGCGGCGGTAACGGCGGCGGTGGAGGCGGCAGTGTTGGTATCGCAACTAAAGGGCAGATAAGATGTGTCGTTAGCGGAGGTTCTAATTTTGTGTCAAGTCCTGCAAGCAACTATCAGGTTACGGGGAATGATATATTGATTACTGGTGGCGTGCTAGAAACAACATTACAGAGAGATGTTGATTTGTATATTAGTGGATATACAGGTGTAGGTACTTATACTTGTTCCGGTACTAGTTCGACAAGTACTCATGGGAGTTATTCTGTAGAGACTCTAGGTAGTGGCTCTACCGAGACGTTTAACACTGCAACCAGTACACCTCAAGGTAGCGGTACAATAACCGTGGTTACCGACGCTAACAATGAGTTGATTGGCACCTTTTCTTTCACGGCCTACAGCGATAAAGATGGTAGCAAGAGCGTAACAATCACAAATGGATCGTTTGATGTTCCGAAATTTTAATTTTTAGATTTTTCCTTAAAGCCGTCGTTGATAGTCAGCGGCGGCTTTTTTAGTTATCAGCATTAATTTTTCAGACCTAATCTTCTTCGTTAAAGATGCGAAAGATTGTCGGCGGAAGTCGTTGCGCAAAGGATTGCAGCGGAAATCCATTTTTATTCGCCCTGCCAAAGGTTTCGACTTTGTGATGCAGTTTGCCGGCGAATAAAAATGATTGTAGCGTAAAGCCTGCCCCCTCGTCTTTGAAAAGCGTTTCAAATGGGATAACATTTGGGAGACGAGGGGATGCGCCCCAAATCCTTCGAACAAAAAAAACCGCAGCCATAGCCACGGTTTTCAGAATCAGTATTTAATCAGTTTTTAGCAGCGCTCAATAACCCATTTTGCTACTGCGGGTGCCAATTCCTTTTGCGAACGGCTACCAACAAATACGCCGATGTGGCCACCAGGGAAAGGATATTCCTGCTTGTCTTTTGAGCCAATTTTAGACATCACTGCCTGGCTGGTTTCGTTCGGAATAATCTTATCGTCGGTTGCATAAACATTGAGGTAAGGAACGGTCATTTTCTTTAAATCAATTAGGCGGCCACCGAGTGTCATTTTGCCTTTTATCAGCAAATTGTCGCGGAAAAGGTCTTTGATGTACTTGCGATACATTTCGCCCGGAATAGCAGGCAGGTCTTGCTTCCAATGCTCCATACGCAGGAAGTTAAGCATCTTGCCTTTGTCTTCCAAAGAGTCCATCACGCCGAGGTATTTGCTGATGTTCATGCTTGGATTGAGCATACCGAATGCAGAATCAATCATTTCGCCGGGGATAACGCCCATACTGTCCACCATTGCATCCACGTCGATATGCTTCGTCCATTTGAAGAGCATGTTCTTATTGGAGTCGAAGTCGAAAGGAGCAACGTAGGTCGTAAGTGAGGCTAGCTTTTCGGGATAGAGTGCGGCATAAATCATAGAATAAGTGCCCGCTTGGCAAATACCCATTTTGTGGATTTTTTGTACGCCGTGTTTGCGTCGAACGAAGTCCACAGCATCATTCATGTAGCCGTCGATATAGTCTTCCATGCTCAGATTGCTATCGGCTTTGGTAGGATAGCCCCAGTCCATGATGTAGATATCCAGACCTTCATCGAGCAGTTTTTTCATAAGGCTGCGATCTTGTTGGAGGTCGAGTACATCGTGGCGATTGAGCATGGCAAACGATACGAGTACGGGTGTTTTGCACTTGATTTTGTGTTCGCTGGTGTAGTGAAATATTTTCACCTTATCGCGTTGCCAAACCAGTTCTTTGGGCGTTGTTGCTACATCTACGGTGTCTATTTCACTTAGGGTTTCGTAGCCTTTTGCTAGTTTTTTGGAAGTCGCTGTGAGCTCTTCCATAAGTTCCATCGGATTGAAATTCATGTACAGTTCTTGCTTTTTTTAGGCTGCAAAGATAAAGAAATTTTTTTTGCAATAGTTGGAAGGCTTGTATTTGTGACCATTTCTTAGGGAATTGTGAGTAAGTTTTTCTTGTATTGTCGATAGGGGATTCCGGCCAATTTGCTTTGAAGCCAATCGTAATAATTGAAGTAAAGAAAATATAGACGTTGCATGGGGGTGTTGCGGTAGGTTTCCAGTTTTTGGAGGAAGGCTTTTATGGCTGAGGGAAGGATGCCTTTTGCCCGATAATTAGGCATTTGTTTGAAGAAGCTCATCAATTCTTTTTCGAAGGGGCGCATCTTTTTTCGGATGTAAAGGAAGTGGTAGGCCGCTTCTGCAGCGGTATCCAGCCGATACCAAGCTTTTTGTTCGTAGAAAATTAAGAGTTGGAAAACGAGTGTGAAATAAAGGATGTCATCGCGAGAGACGCTTCGGTTCATTTCCATAATATCGGAAAGGAGGTGATCAGCGGCCATGAAATCATCTAGAACAAAAAGGGAAATGGCAATGGAGGTAAGTACTGACATGGATTCCTCCTTGGGCAAGACCGATTTGGCAATAATGGAAATTTCCTGACGGGATTCTAATAGAGCTGCTACTTTATCATAATTAGCAGTTTTGTGGGCAATTTTCAATGCCGTATTAAACACGATTAAAGAACAGCGTTGGACAAGTTTAGTATTGTCTGCAAAGCTTAGAAAATGTTGTTCCCAGATATTCAAAAGATGCTTTGCTTCTGCAATTTCATTACACGCAAAGGCATTATAAAAGGAAGTGTTGGCAAGAGACAAAACGGCATCGGGGTTGGCTAGGAGCAGTTTTTTTTCTTGCAGTAATTCTAGTCCGACTTTTACCTGCGTGCGGCATTCAGGAAAATCTTGGAGTAGGTAATATACTTCGGCGCTAACGGAAAGAAACCTAAATTTTAGGTGTTTTGTTTGATTGGATTGCTTCGCAAGCGGAATGATGGCCTTCAATATTTTTTCAACTTCGGCTTGTTGTTTGGGGAGCATACGCAAAGAGGCTTGGGCCTTAATTTGCTGGAGATCCACAGTTATTTTTTCCAAAAGCCTATCGGTTAGGGCATAGTCAATGCACTGTTCAATTTCTTGGTCTATAGTATGCAGTTCTTTTTGGCTTTTCTTAGTGGCTTCAGCTTGCAGCATCCTTTTTCGAAAGCGCAATAGGTGCAGACACCAAGCATAAGCACCCAAATCTTCAACCGTAGAAAAGTGCTTTTTATAGACTCTTCTAGCCAAAGAATAATTGCATTCCTCGAGTAAAATTTCCAGTTTCATTATCCCGAAATGATGTTGAATTTTCGGTGTGTTTTTCCTGCGGCAAAACGCAATGGTATCTAATACAGCGTCTGCAAGCTGCATTTTTAGTGTAGAAAACTGGGCTGCATTGGAGATTTTTAAACTTAGCTTCGCTTCATTATCGTCTCTAATGCTTTCTTGAATAATCAGTTTAAAAAGGCGACTCTGCAGCGTTGAGCTTTCCCACTCTTTTGGAGAAAAAGTGTACTCAAAAATGTCGCATTCTGGCTCGCTCATTCCAGCAATAAGCTGGTAGATATTTTCGGGCAAATCCTCTTGCATAATCGTGTTGCTCGCCATCTTCTCTACAAAATAGCCATTTGGTAGTAGAATGTAAAATGGGGATTACTAGGCAAATTGTTAGGTTCATGATAATCAACTATGTAGCACTGCATTGATTTAAAAAAGGAAGAAATTATTTGTAAAATAGATGCTGAAATATAATTTCTTATGCCTTAACGTCTTAGTATTTTGCAGACGTCTGGAACAAGAAAGTCTATTTCGAAAACTTTCCTCAATTCCTAAACTGTACCAAAACCATGTAGGCAGTCCCTACAAATTCTATCACCATAAACCTAAAGCCTTCACTTTCTAGTGAGGGCCTTTTTTTGTTTTAGTGTTTTGCAATGCATTTGGATTGGAAGTGCTTCTGGCAAAAAAAGACTAGCAAGGAGGCTTTATCGATGGTTATAAAGTTGGCATTGCCAGAAATGTCTGTTCTGTCACAATATCAATTAATCTCGTCAGTTTCACTTTTTCAAAAAATGCTATTATCAATGCCGTAATTGTGGTACTTTTAGTGCCATTAGTTGGGTTAGTATTTTTTTGAAAAATTATTTTTTATGAAGGTAGGACATAACACAGATGGCTTGGGAAAGAGCAGGGGCGCACAGTTCAATCCGAAAAACAAGTTTCATTCCGGGGAGTATTTGCGCTTACATCCAGAAGCGATTGACGATTGGGAACAGGTGTCTCGGAAGACGGAATTCATTTTTGACGACAACAAATCGTTGGTTAATAAAGTGACTAGTCCTGATGTAGGCATGCTTTATTCAGCCAATCCTTATCAGGGCTGTGAGCATGGTTGCGTGTATTGTTATGCCCGCAATACGCACGAATTTTGGGGTTATTCTGCGGGTGTAGATTTTGAGAGTAGAATAATAGTGAAGCGCAATGCTCCTCTTTTGCTTCGCCGTTTCTTTGAAAATAAAAATTGGAAACCGGAGCCGATTTCTCTATCCGGAAACACAGACTGCTATCAGCCAGTAGAGCGCCAGATGCGCATCACTAGGCAGTTGTTAGAGATTTGCTTGGAGTATAGAAACCCGGTGAGTATTCTCACTAAGAATTCTCTAGTGCTGCGCGATACAGATATTCTTCAAGATTTGGCCAAGCTCCATTTGGTGAGTGTAATGAGCTCTATTACTTCTTTGGATGAAAAAATTAGACAGAAAATGGAACCGCGAACAGCCTCCTATTCTTCCCGATTAAAAGTAGTCGAAATGCTTGCGGGAAAGGGTATTCCTGTCGGGATAATGAATGCGCCTATCATCCCTGGGCTTACAGACCATGACATGCCGAATGTGCTGAAAGCCGCCGCAGATGCGGGGGCTACATGGGCGGGCTATACCATAGTGCGGCTCAATGGTGCGGTAGGAGAGGTGTTTCGAGATTGGCTGTTCAAAGCTTTTCCTGATAAAGCAGAAAAGGTATGGCACGCCATCTGCGAATGCCACGGTGGGCAGGTTTCAGATAGTCGGTGGAAGAATAGAATTGTTGGGGATGGGAAATTTGCCGAGATGATAAAAATGCAGTTCAATATTTTCTGCAAGAAATATGGCTTGAATGAGACTAAGGTAGCCTTTGACAAAACTTTGTTTAGGACGCCCGTTGCGGGTCAGTTGCATTTATTTTAGGTAAAGAATTAGTGGAGATTTGGAGCCAATTTTTAAAGTGCAATAGCAATTTATTTTCCGAGATTTTCTCAAAAAAATGGGCGCGAGTTTGAAGGTTTGATTGGTGTTGAAAAAGGCGCATCGTACGCTGCTGCGAGTCCATTCTCTCTAAGCTATATAGAGGGCGAATCTTCCGCCAAACATTCTCCTTCAATTCTGAAATAGTTTCCCGAATTTTCTTGTCTCATGAGTAGAGTCTGAATTATACTCCGCCATAAGCTAGAACAATCCCTTTGAAATCTAAATTTCAGTTCTCCAATTTTCGAAAGGAATCCGAGGCTCTTGAGACCCCTATTTTACGCTAAAGTTGCGCGTGGCGTTAAGAGCGCTGTATTAGATGTCACCTTTTCGGGGCGTTATAATGTAGGAACAATATCTGCCCAAGCAGGCTCATGGGGAAATGCATGTTGTGGCAATTAGGTGTCCATTCGATATTCCTAGTTGTGCCAAGAATTACTACAAATCTTTCGAATAAAAAACCCTTCTGATTGCTTATCAGAAGGGGCATTGAAAAATAAAAATCAGGAATTATTTTGTCCAAACAGAGACATTGGTGGCACCCGGATTATAGCCATAATCATTGACTATACCGTTCGTGTCTTTAGTCTGATAGCGAACAATCATTTGGCCATCTACACCATAGTATTTATCATCCATGATATACCCTTGACCTACCACGGAGCCACTAGGGAAAGTTTGTGGGTCGATGTACATCGTATCACCTTTCACACGAGCCTTTACGGCTTCGGGGAAGAAGTTATTGAAGTTCTTAATCAGGATTTGGGTAGGCCCATCTCCATTTACGATGCTAATTGGGTATTGTGTTTCTGGAGATTCCGAACCATCTTCCTGCACATTCCAACTGCTTTTTGTGCCATTCAGGAAACGGGTACGATTGTCGGTCTCACATTGTGGCCCTTCGTAGCCAGAGGGGCAGATACAAGCACCTTGATTGCACACACCGCCATTGGCGCAAACCAGCGCCTTGCACTTGTCTTCTGCGCAGGAGGAAATGAAAACAGCGGCAAAGCCTGTGGTGACGATAGTTGCAGTGAGCAATATGGAGCGTAAACGAGCGTTCATTAGCACTAAATTAGGTTGATTTTTTGATGGCTAAAGATAATAGTATCCCTCGAAATTGCAAACCAAATAATTGTTTCAAAATCGAGTTAGGCTAAAGTAGTTCAACTTTTACTTTCAATATCCCGTTTGTAATTGCGAATTCCTCTAAAAATGGCGGTTGCAATTTCCATTTGTCCTTTCTCAGAATTCATGTAAGCTTCTTCTTGCGGGTTGGTAATAAAGCCGCATTCCACCAATACACCCGGCATGTAGGATCCTGCAAGTATTTCCAAGCTCTGCTGCTTTACGCCCAAATCTCTACGCCCTTCCGCACTGAAAGCCTCTTGAATTTGGGTGCCCAAATCCACCGAACGTCCCAAAAATGCTTGAGTATATTGGGCAATAATAATAGCCGTTTGCGGGTCACTTTCTTTGAGCAATCCAGGTTCGTTTACAATAGCGTCGCCATACTCACCAACGGCTTCAGATTTTTCACCGTTGCGAATGGAACCTAAAACGAGAGTCATGACACCTTGAACTGTGGTGGTGTGATGTTTAATGCTTTTGTACACAGCTATTGTCCGCGTATGGCGATGCCTTCCACGTCCAGTTGCAACCTTGCGTGTTCCGTTCGGCACTTTTTCATACCAGTACGGCGTAGAATTGATGTGTACAGAAACGAACAAATCTGCAGCGGCCTTGTTAGCTATCTCATGCCGTTCGTTGAGTGAGGGATAAACATCGGTAGTGCGCGTGTAAATAACTTCAACGCCTTTAAGGCTATCGGTAATTAGCTTGCCGAGTTTCTTGACGATACTAAGCGTAAGGTCTTTCTCGTTGGAGTATTCGCCGCGTGCGCCAACGTCTGCGCCGCCATGACCCGCATCGAGTACTATCTTGGTAACCGACCTTTTATTGGCAATCGAAGAAATGCTGATGGAGATACCTAAAAAAAAGAGAAACAGAATTTTATAAAACCGCATGAAGCAAGGAAGTAATTTTGTGCCCGTTTAAAAAAATGAGCGATTGGCGTAAAAGTATTGGAAAAAGGGCAGGGCAACGCATGTTGCCCCTGTTCTTTATCATGCTTTTTATATTGGCATTAACAGGCTCGGCCAAGGCTCAAAACAGGCAAAATCCCACAAGAGATTCTATCGCTCTTTCTGCCAAAGATTCTGCCGCTCGAACTCAAATGGATACGCTTTCCAAAAACAAGGCAGATAGCAATGCCCGTAATGCTTTGGCCGATTCGCTGGGTATCAAAATTTCTCCCGATGCGCTAACCGATATCGTTATCGCAAACGCAACAGATAGTGCTGTGTTGGACATGGCCACTAATGTCTTCTACCTCTACGGCGATGCAGAAGTAAAGTACCAAGATCTTGTGCTGAAAGCCGGAGAAGTGCGTTATGATCAAGCTTCTAACACCATTTCAGCCGAGCCACTGCCTCCAATAGATTCTGCCGTCAAAGACACGACACGCCCATCTTTCAAGCAAGGCAGCGAAACGTTTACTTACGATTATCTCAGGTACAATTTCAAAAGTAAACGCGCCATTGTGCGCAATGCACGTTCGCAATACGGCGAAGGTTTTGTGCATTCCCAACAAATAAAACGGAATGCTGACAACAGCATTTTTGGCTATCATAGTTTATACACTACTTGCAATTTGGATACACCGCACTTTGGCATAAGAGCTAATCGAATTAAGATTATCCCGGGCCATATTATCGTCACCGGCTCAGCCAACTTAGTGATAGAAGGTGTGCCCACACCGCTTTTCCTGCCTTTTGGTGTTTTTCCTGTCACAGAATCGCAACGCTCTGGTTTCCGAATTCCTTCCTACACCATCGAAGAAGCGCGTGGCCTCGGCATCACCAATGGTGGCTATTATTTCAACCTCTCAGACTATGCAGATTTGCTGGTGTTAGGTACTTTTTATTCTAAAGGAAGCTATAGCGCAAGCGCAATAAGTACCTACGCAAACAGGTATCATTACACCGGTGGATTTTCCTTGACTTACGCCTACAACAAAATTGGCGAAGTCTATGAACCAAACTCTTCTATCGATAAACAATTTGCTATTCAATGGCGGCATGCTACCGACCCGAAAGCAAGGCCTGGACAGACTTTCAGCACCAATGTGAACATCCAGAAAGGGAATTATTATTCAGACAATAGCTATAATCCAAACCAGATTATCCAGAACCAATATAGTAGCAATATCAGCTACCAAAAGAACTGGACTGGTAAGCCTTTTAGCCTCACGACAAGTGCAGATTTTAATCAAAATACAGCCACCCATGTGGCGGATTTACAATTGCCGAGTCTAAGTTTTTCTGTGGCGCAAATCACGCCATTTGCAAATAGAAATCGGGTGGGAAGCGCCAAATGGTTCGAAAAGATTTCTCTAAGCTATAGCTTCAACGGCATTTCGAAAACCAGTTTTTACGACACCGCTTTTAGTCCTTCCAAACTTGGTCTGAATGATTTTCGCTTCGGTTTCCACCATTCTATTCCCATCAGCGCATCCTACACTTTGGCGCGGTACATCAATGTATCCTTCAACGTCAATTACAATGAATACTGGCTCACGCAGCAGCTCTACCAATACTATAATTTTACCGATGGAAAGGTTGATAGCATTCAAAATCGGGGCTTTTTTACTGCTCGCGATATGAATGCCAGTGCCAATTTCTCTACACGCATCTACGGCATTAAACGTTGGAAAACGGGTTCAATCGCAGGTATCCGCCATGTGCTTACGCCCAATGCGAGCTTTACCTACACGCCAGATCTTGCGGAAAAGCCATTCAATAATGCCTACCAAGCTTTCCTCACGCCAACGGGGCGATTGGCTTATTATTCCCCATACACAACTTCGGTGGTAGGGACGCCGGGCATGGGGCAATTCGGGAAATATGCCAGCACTGTAAACTTCGGGCTAAACAATAATCTTCAACTCAAAACCCGCATTGGCCACGATTCTTCAGCTACGACTAAGAATCTTACATTGATAGATGGACTTAGCATCAACAGCGGATACAACCTTGCGGCCGATTCCTTTGGCTGGTCTAATGTCACGATGTCTTTCCGGACAAATATTTTAGATAAGATTTCCCTCAATGGCGGTGCTAATTTCACGCCCTACGTGTTTGATAATACACTTGGAAGACCCGTCAATAGCCTCGTTTGGGACAATGGCGGGTTTCTGAATTTCCAAAATGCAAACCTTGCTCTTAGCTCTTCTTTCCATTCCGGACAACAAGCAAAAGAAAAAACATCAGGCTCGGGCAGAGAAGAAGTATCGCGCCTGATGCGCTCCGGCGGCTACAATGATTATGTCGATTTCAATATCCCTTGGACGCTCAATATTGGCTATAATTTGACGCTTTCGAAAAGATACAGAACCTACGAATTAGGGGGAGATACAATGGTACTTGACCACAGCGCCATGTTCAGCGGCGACTTTAATCTTACATCCCATTGGAAAGTGACTTTCTCCTCCGGGTATAGCTTTACTACCCATAATCTTTCGCTAACGCGCTTCGATATCTACCGTGATTTGCATTGTTGGGAAATGCGGCTGGGAACTTATCCTTTTGGCCCGAGAAAAAGCTACGACTTTTCAATCAACGTCAAGGCTTCCGTGTTGCAGGATTTGAAATTACTTCGTCGGCGAGATTATCGCGATGCGGGTTATTAGCGTCGGCTATCTAGTCTCCCGAATCTTTCCAAATTTTACAAAGAGATAGAGAAATAGAACCCGCGACAGGCGCATCATCCAGGGTTGTAACAGGAGCGTAATCGATACCGCTATTCCAAGATACCAAAACACACTATTGTCTTTGAAACTAAAGCCCCGAGTAAGCGCAAAAATTACCGCAACCGCCGTCATTACGGCAATGGTGAGCGCATAGCTAACGTAGCCTGTTCCGAAATAAAAACCAGGTTCTAACTCCATTTTTTGGGTGCAAACCGGGCATCTTTCGGGCATGTCCATCAAGTGCTTTAGCGGAAAAATTGACGATTGCGAAAACATATTTCCTTGATGACAGGCAGGGCATTTCATTTTTAAAATAGAGCTCAGTTTTTCGAACATTCTAAGGATATTTTTTGAAGGTTAGAATTTAGTTTTGACAACTTTCTACCGAAATAATTTTAGCTTATTCAGGGATGAAAATAAGAATAGACAAGTCTTGCCTTGCTCGCGCCAATAGCACCTGTCAGCTCTCTTTCGGTCAATAATTTTACTTGTGTCACACTCCTAAAACGTTGCAATAATTCCGTTGCGGTATTCGGCCCAATTCCCGGTATTTCCTCCAGTTCATTTTTAATTGTTCCCTTGCTGCGGAGCTGTCTGTGGAAGGTGATGCCAAAACGGTGTACTTCATCGCGGATCCGCCGAATAAGCAAATGCGGCGCTGAATCATAAGGCAATTGCAAGCCTTCCGAATCGCCTGGAAAGAAGATACTTTCCTCCTTTTTTGCAAGGCCAACAACGGTTAATTTTCCAC
>JBDTKK010000059.1:0-6969 GCA_039935335.1 Chitinophagaceae bacterium | reverse complement strand
GGATGAAGGCCTGATAGAAATCAACACCAATATTATCAGGCTTTTGAATGCAAAGAAACTTGCCGGAATGTTGAATTAGAGTGGTAAGCTTTACCTATTTTGAATGTGCCGAAATCAGCACTTCAAAGGCATCCTTTTGCTTTAAAAATTGCTCCTGCATCATCACCACTTCAAAATGAAGTCGCTTTTGTTGAAAATCGAAATTCAAGTCCTTAACCTTCTCATTCGCTAAGGCTTTTGCAAACATTTCCTGCTTCCGAATATCCTGAATCAGCAGTGCGAGATGGGTATCTTTAATTAGAAAACTGCTGTGAAAAGCCTCTAGGATATCCAAAATTTTGCCGCTGCTTTTATTGTCGTTTATGAAGCTACTCAACCTGCGTTTGAGTAAATTATTTTCCTGAACCATTTCCGAAACCACACGCGCCCATTCGGCTATTTGTAGCAATGATTCCGATTCAGAGGAATTAGAAACAGAGGAGGGATTAACTGAACTACGCATCAAGAAATTGCTGTGAAGGGTAAATAAGGTTAGGTGTTTTATTTAAAGAGATTTTTTAGGGAATGCTTAGGAATCTATGCTAAAGCGCCCGCTCATTTTAACTATCGGGATTCTGTAGTAGATAATTTTGTTTGGCGCATCTTCAGTGTATGCCTTGGCTGCAAGTGAGCTGTCAGAAAGCTTACGTTTGATGGTTTCGATTTCAACTTCATCATTAAGTTCTTCATATTTACCCCAGCATAGCACCGTTTTCCAATCATTGAAAGAACGTATTTCTTCAACCTCGAAACAGACCTCAGGAGTATGGCGCATTATTTCGATTTTCAATCCTTCATAAGAACGAAGGATAATGCTGCCAGCGGCATAATGGTAATAGACAGGGAGGATGTATATCTGGCCGTCCTGTCGACAGCCAATCCTACCAAGAAAATTCCGACCCAATACTTCCTCTATCTCATTATTTTGCAAGGTTCCAAGCATTTCCCACCAGTTTAGTAACTGCTCAAAAATGAAGGAACTTGAATCAATTTTGGCTGATGGAATACCGCAAAGATTATGACTGTGGTCAGTTTCGACAATTAGGTGTCTATTTCAAAAACCTACTCTCCCCAAACTCTGCCAAAAGCTCCTGCAAAGACTCTATCTCCACATGCTCCATGACCACAATTTTATACCAGTTTGGCTCGCCTTGGTGTGTATCCGGAACCAGACCATACTTCTCCGCCAGTTCATGCGAAATCGGTGCAGCTTCCATTGCCACAATATTCATTGCAGGATGCCGATAATATTTCATGCCCATTCTATCCAGCTCCCGGCAAAGCCATTTGGTGCGGTAAAGAAGTTTATTAATTTTCTCGACATAGCCATAGGGGCCATAAGTACATAAAATCATCCAGACCGCAATGGCGTTGGCACCGGAGCGGCTACCACTTAGCGTGATGTCCATGCCATTCACGTATTGCGCTTCCTTAGTATAGACATATTGCATCAAACCTTTCCTCACAAGAAAAACACCCGTCCCGTAAGGTGCCTGAAGCATTTTATGGGCGTCCAAAGTGATTGATGAAACATTGGGGTTGGTAAAAGACAAATTATTTCCTGGAGAAGAAACAGGATAAACGAAACCGCCAAAGGCACCGTCCACGTGCAAGAAGAAAGGAAGATCTTTTTCTCTTAAGACCTCGGCATACAAATCGGGGTTGTCCACACTACCAAACATAGTTGTGGCCATGTTGGCAATCACGATAAAATACCGAATACCTTCCGCAACAGCTTTGTCAATCTGTGCTACCAAATTTTCTTTAAGAATGGCTCTGGTATTATGTTCTACAGCAACGGAATACCAAGGCAGATGCAACAGATTAGACGCTTTGGCCACAGAATAATGTGTGTCTTCTGAAGCCAATAATGCTATCTGCTCATGAGTCGCATCATAATCTTGAAGGAATCTATTTCGATAAATCCAACAGGCTTGAATATTGGCTTCGGTACCACCGGCGGCGATGTAGCCATCGCAACCATCAGGTTCTGCTTTCAATAAATCTACACTAAGAATATTGATTACGTCTCGCTCCAATTCTTGGGTGCCACTAAAGAAAGCTTCGGAATCGCCGAGGGTATGGCAGCCAATATGATTTGGGTTTTGGACGTAGGCACGCAGTAATGGCGCGTCTTTCAAGAAGGATGCGCCTTCAGAAAACACAAGACTATCTAATTTGGAAACAGGAATACCCAGCGAGCGATTGAACTTAAAATCGACGTTTTGTCTTAGTGCTGCGCTAATGCGCATGTCTTGGTCGGCAAGACTCAGTTTCTTCCAATATTTCATTTCGTAAGAGTTGCAAAATTATTGAAGTGCTAAGTAGTAGCACTGATAAATGTCAGCAAGTTCCAGCTCTTCAGTCATTGTAAAAGGCAAATGAGAAGGATACTTTAGTTCAAAGCTCAAAACTATGATGCACACCCAAACGATTTCGGCTGGCGAAGAATTGGCAGATTTAATTTCTGAAATGGATCAAAAGTATCTCAATTCGATAGACACATTGTGCAGTAAAGGTTCATGTCTTCTTCCTCCTGTATCCAGCGATTATTACAGCAACTATTGTCTGTCACTCATCGCTTTAGCAGAGCAACACCTTCGTCTTTCCCGCATTTCTTGGATACCCTATCTGCTTGAGCTTTTAGATAAAGAAGATGTAGGCCACGATTGCCGTAGTTGCTTCAATGCCTGCACCATCCGTCATACTGCCCAAGTAGCTGGAATCCTTCAATCCCATAAAGAAATCCAGGCATCGCTTGGCTTGTTGAGTGCTATTACACCACCCTATTCCAAAGTTGCAGACGAGCAACACCAGCTTATTCAAACACTCGCAAACACGCTCGCAGCAATGATTTCGACGGAAGAGCAGAAAATGATTCCGCTTATTCGGCAAGTGCAGGAGGCAATTCATGCGCATGGATAGTGTAAGCAGATTTTCAATTGAATTATTTCAGCTTTAGGAAAAGTGACTTCAATCAAAACAGGGTGTTGCGCTAACATTGCAGAGCAAAAGCATCTTTGCCACCACCACTTTCTTCTTTTTTATTGCAACGAATACAGTACATAAATTCTGAAAAGCAGCTTGCTGAATGTGCTCTACTTTTACAGGTCGACAAAGTATTGGCGCTCGATTTAGAATTCGACAGCCACAGCTATGCCTATGGCATGAATCTTTGTTTGATTCAGATTGCCAATGCTTCGGAATGCTACCTAATCGACCCTATTCTTATTCCCGATCTAAAGCCGATTTTCAAAGTATTTGAAGACGCGTCCATTCTTAAAATAATGCACAGTCCGGGGGAGGATCTTCGACTCCTCCACAGCCTAAATTGTTTCCCCAAAAACCTATTTGATACAGAAGTTGTGGCTAAGCTTTTGAACTATGAAAAGACTTCACTTTCTTCGTTGCTCGAAGCAAAGCTTGGGATAGAAATCAGTAAAAAGCAACAACGTAGTAATTGGCTGAAAAGGCCGCTAAGCGCGGAACAGCTTGAATATGCCGCAACCGATGTAGCCTATCTCGCAGATTTAAAAACAATCCTTAGCGAAGAAGCAAAAACCAAGGGACTTGGGGCTCTAGTGGAGGAAGAACAAGAAGCATTAAGTACAACTATCCATAAGTCAATTGAAAAGAAAAGCTTTCTAAAAAATGGAGACTATTACCTAAGCCCTTACGACCAATTTGTGCTGAATGAAACCTTCCAGTTAAGAGAGAATTTGGCAAAAGAAAAGAATCGTCCGGCGTTTCAAATCATGGATGAAAGTACCGTTCGGGCTTTGGCCGATGGCAGTCTTGCCCCAAAAGAAATCGCAGATACAAAGGGGGTTTTTGGCCCATTTAGAAATAGAAACTTTGCACAAGAACTTTTTAAAAAGATGGACACCATCTATGAAGCGGCAGAAGCGCAAAATCTTTCTACTGCAAAGCCGGAGCGCATCAGGCAAACAGACGAAAGCCGCAGTGAAAGACTGAAAGCTGAAGAAGATAAAGTGGCCATTTTCCAACCTATTCAAGAGTGGCTGGCAACCCATTTTGGGGAGTTTACTGCTAGGTATATTTTGAGTAATGGTATCGTAAACGAGCTTGTAAGAAAATCAATCACCATTTCAGATATTCCCAGGAAATACAAACGCGAATTGCTTCAAAAAGCGGCAGCCGAGCTTAATATTCCGCTTAAGGACTATCTCTAAAAAGTCGGCATTTCCAAATGTCAGAATTCCATAAATCCGAACGTTTTCCTAAGATTCGGATTGATATTTCGTGCCCGCCCCAAAAAAGCCTACTATCCCACTTTTCCAACAAGAAACGAAAGGATTTATGAACAAATTAATGCAGCATTGGAACGAGACACTTTTACCCTGGCTCACGTCACACGGACTTCGCATTTTATTGATTACTGTCGGAGCTTGGATACTAAGCAAGGTGCTAAAAAAGTTTATCGATAAAGCCGTAAGAATAGCCATAGTGGCCGACCCTGACCACCCTATAGGAATGGAGAAGCAGCGTGAGGATACCATTATTGAAATCTTTTCAGCCACTCTTGTTGTCGCACTTTTCGCCTGCGCTGCCATGATGATTCTTGCAGAATTGGGGGTGATGATTGGCCCATTACTTGCGGGCGCAGGTATCGTAGGTTTGGCATTCGGTTTTGGTGGCCAATACCTCATCCGCGATATCATCACAGGGCTTTTTATTATTCTCGAAAGTCAATACCGAATCGGTGATTCTATCACAGTGGATAAGGTAAGCGGGACGGTAGAAAAAATCAGTCTTAGGAAGACGACCCTCCGCGATATGGATGGTACGGTACATCATATTCCGCATGGGGAAATCAAAGTTGTGTCCAACAAAAGCAAGTTGTTTTCAAGAATCAATCTGGACCTTGGTGTTGGCTACAATGCAGATCTCTCCAAGGTGATTGCAGTGATAAATGAAACAGGCAAAACCTTAGCCTCTGATCCTGCGTTTGCTGAAATTATTACAATTGCACCTGCATTTCTACGCGTTCAAGATTTAGCCGATTCCGCAGTAATTGTGAAAGTGACCGGCGAGACTATGCCCGGCAAACAATGGATGATTACTGGTGAATTCAGGCTTAGAATTAAGCAGGCATTTGACAAAGCAGGCATTGAAATTCCGTTTCCTCAAATGGTGGTTCATCAAGCAAAGCGAAATGACCCAGAACCCGCGGCCTAAGCCATCTTGAGGCATTCTGCTGCGCAAATTTTACAAGCTTCAGCGCAGTCCTTACAGTGTTGGGCTTCGTGCTGTCCACAGATTGTGGCGCAATCTTCACATGCCTTTGCACACATGCTGCAAAGCTCCCGGGCAAAAGCGCTTCCCATACTCATGAGCTGGGCTGATAAAGAGCAAAGCGCAGCACACTCCAAGTCTTGCCGGATACATCCAGCCATCGCGTTGACATCTTCTTCATCCAAGCACGCCGTTACACAACGCTGGCACATAGCAGCGCATCGCAGACAGGCATCTACGCAATCTTGAAACTTATTGGCTTCCATTTTCCCGTTTTCATAGAATTATGAAAAAACTGTTCCGCCAAAATCCTGAACTAGGCGGATACGATAGGACTTGCTTCAAACCCTGCTTCTTCCACCAATTCTACAAGCTCACCAATACTCAAAGTATCCGTTTCTACCGTCAAAATTTTATCAGGATTTTCGGTATCTACTTTCCAGCTTTTGATGCCTTCCTCTGCGGAAAGAGTCGGGGTAACTGCCTTAATACAATTGCCGCAATTGATGTTTGTCTTGAATTTTAAAGTCATTATTTTCTATGTTTCAAAATGGTTTGTACTCTGCGCGCAGTAAAGCTTTCGCAGGTTTAGGAATGTATGTCACAACCTTGGGTTTCCTCTAGTCCGCTTTCGTTAATCTCGATAGTAGCGTGTTGAATATTGCAGTGTTGCAAATCGTGTTTCAAAGTTGATAGTAAGGCTGCCCGATTCTTTTCATCCTCAATGGAAACATGTGCCGTCAACGCGTTCTCAGTGGTGCTAATAGCCCAAATATGTACGTGCATTACCGCTTTTACACCAGCAACCATTTCCATTACTTTCTGTACTTTCTCTAGGTCTATATCCTTAGGTACGGCATCCATTGACAGGCGAAAACTATCGGTGAGTAAAGACCAAGTGCTGATGAGAATAACCACCAATACACCAAGACTTACAATCGTATCCAGCCAATACCAATTGGTAAAGTGAATGACTATACCGGCAATCACCACGCCAACAGAAACAAGCATATCCCCAAGTAAATGGAGGTAGGCACTTTTAGCATTCAGTTCGTCTTTTTCTTTAAAAAATAGAAAGGCAGAAACCCCATTGACAATGATGCCGATACCCGCAACCCACGCTACTATCCCACCTTCAATGGGCTGCGGATTACCCAATCTTTCAAAAGCCTCGAAGCCTAAAACACCGATGGCGATAAACAAAACGACGGCGTTTATTAAAGCCGCCAGAATGGTACTTTTCTTGTAGCCATAAGTATAAGTGTGCGTTGGCTTCACCCGCGCCAAACGCAGTGCCATCAAGGAAAGCGCGAGGCTTGCTACATCGCTAAGGTTGTGTCCTGCATCGGTAAGAAGTGCCAATGAGTGTGTCCATAATCCGGCAAAAAACTCGGCAAACACATACACAAGATTGAGCCCAATGCCCATAATAAACGCCCGACTGCTCGCCACAGCCGCGCTTACAATATGACTGTGGCTATGTCCCTGAGAATGGCCATGTGTATGCCCGTGTTCCATGAATATTATCGATCCGATTTGAGGTTGGGTTTGTCGCAAAATCCCGTTTTCGGCGCGTAAATGTCAGGAAACTGCGGATTAGAATTACGGTACTAATAAAATTTATCAATTCCAGTGATGTCGTGCTAAAATTTTTGTGTGTTCAATGCCGCTACC
>JBDTKK010000058.1:0-4506 GCA_039935335.1 Chitinophagaceae bacterium | reverse complement strand
TTACGTCTTGGATGCGCCTGATGGAGAAAAGAACAATGGACAGCAACAGGATAATATGCCTGAATCGGTACCAACGGGTGCACTTAAACTCCGGCGAATTGATATAAAAATAGTAGGCGGAAAGCGCAACACCCAAGATAAAGTGCATCACAAAAGCATCCATAATGCGCGCCACTAGCAGACTTGAAAGGATAAGCCACCACAGTAATTGTCGGTTTACCCTGGCCAGAACAATTAAATAGGGGATGAAAAAGGAAACGGAAAGCTCGATTACCAAAGTCCAGCCGGGAATGTAAAACTGTGTGGCCGGACGAACCAAAACAGCCTCCTTCCAAAAGCCGTTATTCCCTAGAAAAATATCATGATAAATGGCGTATAACCCAAAATTGTGACGCTGCCAATAAAGTGCATTCAACAATACCGTGATGAAGAACGCTGGGAAAAGACGCAGAAAGCGATTGACATAATACTTGCGGATGTCCAGCTTTTTGTCCAATACGAGGTACTGATACGTAAGCACCATGCCACTCAAAACAAAGAAAAACGAAACAGCATCGGGGGCATTAAAAATGAAGTTGGTGACGCGGATAACAGGGTGGCTATTAAACTTCCAACCCGTGTAATGCCCGAAAAGAACCATCAGCGCAGCGATGCCTCTTGCACTGTCGAGATAGGGAAGATAGCGGGGTGCTACAGGCTTGAGCTCTGGTTCCATAAAGGGCTAAAATAGTTCGGAATAGGATTGCGTGGCACTAAGTTTTTAAGGCTTTGCCAAACGAAACACAAAACACCATGAACAAGAAGATTTTATTGCTACCTGCCTTTTGCGCGCTTCTAGCCTTTGCTGGTTGCAGCGGCCAATCGACGGCAACGGAAACAGAAACGACGACTGTCCCAGCGGATACACCATTGATTACACCTCCGCCTACCTCGGCCACTATCACTACTGATGGCACTAACACCACCACCACAGTAAAAACCGATAAAGGAGAAGCCGCAAAGGAGAAAATGAGGGAAGCAGGAAAGAATGTGAAAGAGGGCGTAAACGATGCTGCTGATGCCACAAAAGATGCCGCCCATAAAGTGGGGCACGACGTAAAACAAGGTTATAAAAACACCCGCGACGACATCAAAGCCGGTGTAGATGCGGCCAAGGAAAACAAAGAAAAAAGGTAGGTTTTTGGTAAGTAAAATAGCGTCCGATTTCGGGCGCTTTTTTATTTCCTTTATCGCCGATTTCAAGAAGGAATCAACCACAAAAAATGAAAGGAATTGCTACCATCGGGCTACTTATTCTGTCCAATATTTTCATGACGATTGCTTGGTACGGACATCTCAAATTCAAGGACTTTCCTTGGTTTTCGCACCTAAGTTTGGTGAGCATCATCTTCATCAGTTGGGGTATTGCTTTGTTCGAATATTCAGCACAAGTACCTGCTAATAGAATTGGGTTTATCGAGAATGGTGGCCCATTTACCCTTTGGCAATTGAAGGTGATTCAAGAAGTCATCACGCTTAGTGTTTTTACGGCTTTCAGCCTGCTTTTCTTCAAGAACGAAAGCTTTAGACTCAATCATTTGATAGGCTTTATTTTTCTGGTGCTGGCCGTGTATTTCATTTTCAAAAAGTAGCCATGGTTATCGTTTTCAATGATGATGGTTTCCGTTTTTCCCCAAGCTTCATTTAGTACCTTTGGAAGCCTCGGCTTCAGCTTTCATTTTTAATAAAGAACAAACGCATGACTGCACTAAATCATCAGGAACACTTCGACCATAAAATAGACAACGACATCACCATTGAGCCGCGCGATTGGATGCCAGATGATTATCGCAAGACGCTGATTCGCCAAATTAGTCAGCATGCGCACAGTGAAGTGGTGGGTATGTTGCCCGAAGGAAACTGGATAACCCGTGCACCAAGCCTCAAGCGCAAATCAGTGCTTTTAGCAAAAGTTCAGGATGAAGCAGGGCATGGATTGTATCTCTATAGCGCTGCTGAAACGCTTGGTATCACTCGCGATCAGATGTACGAGCAACTCCATTCAGGCAACGCAAAATATTCCTCCATCTTCAATTATCCGACCATCACTTGGGCGGATATGGGTGCTATTGGCTGGCTGGTGGACGGTGCCGCAATTATGAATCAAGTGCCGCTTTGCCGCGCCAGTTACGGGCCTTATGCTCGCGCTATGGTGAGGGTTTGTAAGGAAGAAAGTTTCCATCAGCGGCAGGGATTTGAAATCATGATGGAGCTAAGCAAAGGCACTGCTGTACAGAAAAAAATGGCACAAGATGCCCTTAATCGTTGGTGGTGGCCTGCGCTAATGATGTTTGGCCCAACGGATGATGCTAGTCCGCACACCGCAAGAAGTATGCGCTGGAGGATTAAGCGATTTACGAATGATGAGCTTCGCCAAAAAATGGTGGACGTTACCGTAGAACAGGCAAAAGTGTTGGGCTTGACCGTTCCCGACCCCGATTTGAAATGGAACGAAGAGCGGGGTCATTATGACTTTGGTGTCATCAATTGGGATGAATTTTTCAATGTGATAAAGGGCAATGGCCCTTGCAATAAAGAACGCCTCGACACCCGCAGAAAAGCTTGGAACGACGGCCAATGGGTGCGTGATGCGGCCATGGCTCATGCCGAAAAAAGAAAGGCTAACAGCACCGAAACTGCTACAGTCTAATCCTTCCATCTTTAAAAAAAATCTTCTCAAAAAATCATTTTTCAAAAAACATCTTGCAATGAATACTTTCCTCCGCTACGGCGACTATGGCGATAAAGAACCAACTGGTGGTGCCAATACCACGGTATCTCAAATGAATCAAAATGAATGGCCTCTTTGGGAAGTGTTTATTCGTTCTAAAGCCGGTCTGGACCACAAACACGCCGGTTCGCTGCACGCCGCCGATGCACAAATGGCCATCGAAAACGCACGCGATGTCTATACCCGCCGCAACGAAGGCATCAGCATTTGGGTGGTAGAAAGCAAACACATCCACGCCACTTTGCCCGACGAGCAAGAGTCGTTTTTTGAGCCTGCCAATGACAAGGTTTATCGCCACCCAACCTTCTATACCATCCCCGACGAAGTAGGACATATGTAGTCTCCGCTTCCACCTTTTTTCTCGAAATACTTTTCGATTCTTTTCGCTTTTTTACCCAAGAAGTAATGAACCAAAACGCTCATCAACTCAACTATACGCTACAGCTTGCCGACAATCTGCTGATTCATGCCCAACGCCTAGGCGAATGGTGCGGACATGGCCCGATTTTGGAGCAAGACATTGCGCTCACTAATACCTGCCTCGACCATATTGGCGCGGCACGACCTCTTTATGAATACGCTGCCGAGCAAGTGAATAAATTGACGGTGTTGGAACGTCAAATGCTCCTTAGTTCGCCTGCGCTAGAGCAGGTTTTCAGTAATGGGAAAACAGCAAGCGAGGATGATATTGCCTACCTCCGTGATGCTTGGGATTTTAAGAACGTTTTGCTCCTAGAACAGCCGAATGATGATTGGGCTTTCACCATGGCAAAATGCTTTTTCATCGATGCGTTTCATTTTCCCTTTTATAAAGCTCTTCAAGCCTCGAATGATAAGGTACTGGCCGCTGTTGCCGAAAAGAGTTTGAAGGAAGTGACTTATCACCTGAAATGGAGCAGCGAGTGGGTGATAAGACTGGGAGATGGTACGGACGAAAGCCATGAAAAGATGCAAACTGCCATCAATGAGCGCTGGGCTTATACAGGGGAATTGTTTCAGGAATCGGAGGCGGATATCGCTGCTCTGGCTGGAGGTTATGGCGTGGATTTGTCTTTGATAAGAGCGGCTTGGAATGAGAATATTGCCAAAGTATTTGCGGCAGCGAAGCTCACAATTCCTACAAATGATTGGATGCAAAAAGGGGGAAAAGATGGGATGCACACGGAACATCTTGGCTATATCCTTGCAGAAATGCAGTACATGCAGCGGGCTTATCCCGGTATGGAGTGGTAAATAAAAAGTGATGAAAAGCTATGCGAATGAAGAAACGGTTTGGGCTTGGCTAGATAATGTCAAAGACCCGGAAGTGCCTGTGCTGTCGGTGCGGGACTTAGGCATCATTCGAGGCGTAAATATTGCAGAAGATGGCGTGGCAACTGTCACCATTACCCCCACTTATAGTGGCTGTCCGGCGATGGATGTGATCGGCATGAACATCAGAATGGCTTTGGCTGGTCGCGGTTTTACCGACGTAAAGATTGCGATGCAATTGAGTCCGGCCTGGACTACAGATTGGATGAGTGAAGAGGGCAAAAGGAAATTGAAAGAATACGGCATTGCGCCACCAGCAAGGGTTGCAGGGATTCTTGCTCTATTTGAAGAGGAAAAATCGGTAGCTTGTCCGCGCTGTGATTCTACGGATACCCGTTTGGTGAGTAACCACGGGTCAACGGCGTGTAAGGCACTATATCAATGCAATAGTTGTCAGGAACCGTTTGAGCATTTTAAGTGTCATT
>JBDTKK010000057.1:0-11506 GCA_039935335.1 Chitinophagaceae bacterium | reverse complement strand
GCTACGTACATCATGTCAAAACTCCTATCATTAAAGGTAAATGGTCCTTCTGTCATCTTCGCACTATCTATTGGCAACTGCGTATCAAAAGAAATGGTGCGCGTTCTTGCCGCAGCACTTTCAAGATAAGCTGCATGTGGTACTAGCGCAGTTGGCATAGTAGTTACAGGACTACTGGTCGCTGCGACAACATTTAATTGCAATACATTAAAATCAGAGCCATTCAGCGGGTTCAGGTCGTAGCCCGGTATTATAGATGCGCCATGACCCACTGTGTCCGCGCCATAAATACCAGACTGGAGTTCGGAGCTATAACTTTTGAGTTGTAAGGTCTGGCTCGTCATGCCGGAAAAATTTACTAGAACTTCGACACGCTCGCCAGGTGATACGCGAATGCGGGTAAGTGTAACAGCACTGTCCAAAAGGCCGTCGTCTGTACCAATGAGCTTAAAGGATTGATTGTTGCTTAGTCCAAACATGTATGTACGCATGGTGGAGCCGTTGAGAAAGCGAAGCCGTACTACCTGAGCGGGCACATTTAGGTAAGGATGCATCGTGCCATTAACCATAATCGCAGTATCCTCTTCGGTAGCAATCGCTATTTGGCGAAGAATATCAAATGCCTTTGTTTGAACAATAAGAGGAAAATCATCTACACCATAAGTACGAGGAAGCGTAAGTGCCGCTTCTGTCGGGTCTTTGATAATAATCATCCCTGCCAAGCCTTTGGTTACCTGTAGTTCCGTCCTTTTTTCGCCGTGGGGATGATACCAATAAGTGGCGGCATCATTCATTACTTTTATTCGCGGGCTCCAAGTAGTATTCGCCGGAATAATCTGGTGTGGACCGCCGTCCCAACGTGCTGGAATATGCAGACCGTGCCAGTGCATCGTAGTACCAAAAGGCAGGGTGTTGATAACATTCAATGTAATGCTATCACCTTTGTTGAAGAAAAGTGTTGGTGCAAGGAGCGCTCCATTAACGCCATAGGTTGGGGTGTTGTACCCCGGGAAAAACGTCGTCGTTCCTTCCTGAACAGTCAGATTAAAAATAGGGCCGTACAATGCCGGCGGTATATGGAGTGGGTTTTGCGCGTAGCTTTTTGAAATAGTTGCCAAGAGCAAGAAGCCTACAGCAATTTTGAAATTCCTTATCATCATAATTTTTATTTAGTAAGCACCAACTATTATCTTTTGGGTATAATGATAATTGTCGGCAGTTATTAGAAGAACGTACATCCCGCTGGAGAGCGCCGATACGTCAAAGCTGCCTTCCTGGAACAACACTTCCTTTTGTAGCACTTTCCGACCTGTCATATCAACAAGGACAAGTTTTTTCTGTGTCCCGTTGAGATTGTTGATATAAAGCGTCTTTCCAGAAACATATGCTAATGTCTGATTTTGCTCCGCAGTAGAAATTCCTGTAGTAGAGGAATGAATAATCCATGTGAGGGTATCCTTCAGCGCAGGCAAGCCCGCATCCCAAACAGCGTATTGCACAATAGCTGTCCCATAATTTATTTTAGGCTTTACGTCCAAATTTAGGAGACCATAATCCCCAACGGGTACATCATTCATCACCCCTGAAAAGGGAAGATTAGGGAAGCAAGTACCGTTGTCGCACAAATTGATTTCCCATTGTGCAGGGACATCAGCTTTAATCTGTTGCCAAGCCAAATGGAGTATGTTGCCAGAGTTGGCAAATTGCCGGAACATGTAGCTTCCTTTAACTTCTAAGGGCAAGGTCGCGACAATGGTATCCTTTGGCGTTGAGTAAAAGCTGTTTTGCGCAAATGCAGTATCAGCGACAGCAATTGCCGCCACTGATACCAAAAGCAAATGAGTGAAGCGCCTCATTATTTTATTACAGAAAGCTTACGGGTAATAACCTCGCCATCTGCCACAATACGCACGGTGTACATACCGGCAGCAAAGCCGTCTGTGCTAATCACTTTTGTATAGATACCATTTGTCTTTTCAGCAGGAAGTTGCAGCACCACTTGACCTGCAATGTTGAGAATTTGCGTTTGTACAGTCGAAGTTGTGTTTAGTTGAACCTGAATGGTAGTATTACTTTGTGTTGGGGAAGGGAAGACAGTGGCTGCGCCGATGTTGGACGCGACATTGGAAACGGCTGTTGGCGAGTAGAATCCATTAATGGCAGCCCGTATCTTAGAAGTATCGCCATTTGAATACCCGCCATTATTAGGATTAGCTGACCAAAGTATTTTATGGTCTGTTCCTTCCGCAACTACTATTGTGGGCATAGAGAAACCGCCATAATAGGCCACCAATGCAGCACCAGTGTCCATCCCGATTGCAGTAGAGCCGACATCGGACAGCCAGCTACTTGTTGCGGCGCATGTGTAACTATCTTGGAAACCCCAAGTATAGCTTATGATTTTTCCAGGGTGCGAGGCGAGCAGTTCTGTTTTTAGTGCCTCAATTTCTTTCGCGGCATCCTTACAAGGCTGACAAGAAGGTCCCATGTACCATTCCATGATTACGATATTACCTCCGTCAAGGTCGGTATAAAGATTGCGTGATGTGCCGCCGCAATCCGTCTGTGTAAAGTTCCTTGCAGTGGTCTGTGCGAAAGACGAAGCCGCTGAAGCGACAGCTAGGGCGACGAGTAAAAGTGTTTGTTTCATGTTGTTTGTTCTTTTATGATAATTGATTGTGAGGAAAGAAAAATTGGGCAAAGGAAGTTATTGGCGAATGCCAAAATGTGGGAAAATACTGGACATAGAAATGCCAGTGTTCAGCGTATTAGACTAAAAATCAAATTAGGAAAACACCGTAGAGTACGTGCAGACGCAGGGATTCCGCCAGCAAGGGAGGTGGATAGAAATGCTCTAGTACCGATGCTAAAAGCTTAGGTCGGAAAGCATTGGTAATAACTATAGGAGGCACAGGTAGTAAGGCTTCAGCCTGCATTGGCTTGTTGTGCGAAAACGCCTTGGTCAACATTTGCTTGCCATCCAGCTTCACCTTAATGACTTTTGACTTACAGCAACCCTTGTCTTTAGTACCGCCTTTGCAGCAGCATTTGTTGTTTTTTTTCTTGCCAGTAAAGGAATAATACTGCGATTTTTTACCACAAAAATGATGCACGAATTCAACGCCGCTAACATTGGCGCTAAACAGCAGTATTAATAGGAATGCAAGTAGTTTCTTCACGCAGCAAATAGAAAATCTCCTGCAAGATAGGGCAGTTTTACCGGAACAAAAAAATATTCGCTGAGGCTACATGATTTCAGGATAATTTTTTTAACGAGAACCATCTGAACAATTTCTTTTTAAAAAGTAAGAGCTAAAAGGTAAAAATCAAAAGGTAAAAGTCAAAAGTCAAAAATCAAAAGGTAAAAGTCAAAAGGTAAAAGTCAAAAGGTAGAAGTCAAAAGGTAAAAGTCAAAAGGTAAAAGCCAAAAGGTAAAAGTCAAAAGGTAAAAGTCAAAAGGTAAAAGTCAAAAGGTAAAAGCCAAAAGGTAAAAGCCAAAAGGTAAAAATGCGGACGGGGAAAGTAGTTAGTTGGTAATATTTACACTACATAATAAAAGATATTAAATCTGTACCTTAGTGCTCTTAGTGCTCTTAGCGCTCTTAGCGCTCTTAGTGCCTTAGTGGTTAATCTTCAAATCTTCAAATCTTCAAATTTTCAAATTGAATTAATGCGCCGCCGCCAAGGCATCGGGATCTACTTTCATCCCTTTCTTCTGTTTTACAAGCATCATAATGGGTACGCAAATCATAAACGCAATGGCGAGGTATAGAAAAATATCCATGTACGATAACACTGCCGATTGCTTCATCAAGGTATAATCCATTGCTTGAAGTGCTGCTGACTTCGCAGTGTTTGCGGCCATCCCATGCGACATAAAGCTCATCTGCAGACCATTCAATTTTTGCACGAATGCTGGATTCATCAGAGAAAAATTGGGCAATAATGCATCGCGATGCGCAAAGTTTTGCTGCGCAAGAATAGTAGTGATGATAGCTATACCAAAGGAACCACCCAACTGCCGCATCATACCCGTGAAAGCCGCGCCCTCACCGATTTCCTGACCCACCAAGGTGGAAAGCGACAAAGCCGTAATGGGAATAAACAACATACTCATACCAATACCACGCACAATGAGCATCCAGAAAAAGCTACTCGAATCCGTACTTGGTGTGAGGATTACGTAGCCCCAATAAGAGAATATGGCAAACAGCAACATGCCTCCGGCTACCACGAATTGTGGCTTCACGCCACGCGTCAAAAGCTGGCCAATCAAGGGCATCATAAAAGCAGTTGTAATGGCCGACGGGATCATCAATTCGCCAGCCTGTAGCGGTGTCCAGCCAAGGATACTTTGGACATAAAGTGGTATGATAAATGTGGAGCCATAAAGTCCAAAACCCAGAACAAAAGAGAGTATAGTGCCGACGCTAAGGTTTGAGTTTTTGAGCACCCTGAGATTGACTATGGGATGTTCTGCCACGAGTTCTCGCCAAAGAAAAAAGAAAAACGAAAATGCCGCAGTGACGCTCAGGAGAATAATGATTCCAGAATGAAACCAATCTTCCTCGTGGCCGCGCTCCAAAACGTATTGCAGGGAACCTACAAAGCTTGCCAGTAGCACAATACCGAGGAAGTCGATGTCCTTTCCCGATTTCTTTTCGCCGTATTTTGGAGAACGCACAAATTCAAAAACCAACAATGCAGCAATAATACCAATCGGAATGTTGATGTAGAAAATGTAGGGCCAGGAAAAGTTGGTGGTAATGTAGCCGCCGAGTGGTGGGCCGAGTGTTGGCCCAATAATAACCCCGAGGCCATAAAAGGCTTGGGCCATACTCCGTTTTTCGGGTGGATAGCTTTCCGTAATGATGGTTTGGGAGGTTACCAGCAAGGCTCCCCCGCCAAGTCCTTGCAGGAATCGGAAGAATACCAATTCCCAAATGCCAGAGGCGTTTCCACAAAGAAAGGAACATACCGTAAAAAGAATGACTGAAGCACCGAAATAATTTCGGCGGCCAAACTGCTGTGAGAGCCAACTCGTCATCGGTACAACGATTACATTGCCGATAGCATAGGCAGTAATCACCCAGCCAACTTCGTTCAAAGTCGCGCCCAGATTACCTTTCATGTCGTTGAGTGCCACATTTACTATGGTGGTGTCCACGATTTCTAATAATGCGCAGAAGATGGCGGTGAGGGTAATGATTACCCGTCGCGGCCCATATTCTACTAAAGATTCTTCCATTGACTAATTGAAAATTAAAAATTCAAAATGCAAAAGCCTGAAGTCGCCGTGCGCTGCATTTAACCAACAATCTTCCGTTTTAAAACCAAGTCCTTCCCGCCTTGAAAACACCGTCTCAATAGCCAGCCCTTTCCAGGTTAAAGGCGGCCTTTCTACTTTTGTCTTGATACTTGATACTTGATACCTGATACTTCCTACTTGATACCTGATTCCGTTCCGGTCTATCTACTATCTACTAAATATGTACATCCGCTGTCACATTCATACCCGCACGCAAGCGCTTTACGGCCTCATCTTTCTTGTCGGTAAATTCAATTTTCACCGGTACACGTTGCACCACTTTCACGAAGTTGCCGCTGGCATTATCCGCAGGAAGTAGCGAGAATTTTCCTCCAGTAGCAGGGGAAAAGGAAGCGAGACGAGCTTTGAAATCATGACCAGGAAAGGCATCTACGCCAATTGTCACTTCCTGCCCCACAGCCATTTTGCTCATCTGTGTCTCTTTAAAATTGGCAATTACCCACACATCTTCATTGAGTACTACGGCAAACAACATTTGTCCGGGTTGTACAAATTGTCCGGGTTGCACATTCACTTTCGATACATGTCCATCGGCTGGAGCGGTGATGACGGAGTAGGAGAGGAGCAACTTCGCATTGTCCACATCGGCTTGACGTTGCGAAATCATAGATTCAGCGACGGCAATACCTTGGGCTGTAGCGTGACTTTGAGAAGAAGCGGCAGCACTTTGCTCGGAAGCAACCGTTTTCTGTTGTTGTAAAACCGCGAGCTGGCGTTGAGCAGTTTGCATTGCAGCTTCAGCTTGTTCAAATTGTTGCAGGGTAATGCTATGGTCTTTTATTAGGTTGGCATAGCGTTGGTAATCTTGGCTTGTCCGACGCACATTTACTCTTGCTGCTTCTATCTGAGCTTCTGCAGTGCCAATGCCGGCGCGAGTTGTAGCGATATTGGCTTGCGACGCGGTGGTGTTGGCTTCGGCCATGCTAAGGCTACTTTTTGCTCCGGAGAGTGCAGCTTCGGCTTGTTCCAACTTGATTTCCATATCTCGGTTATCGAGCACGATAAGAGTATCGCCTTTCTTCACTTGTTGGTTGTCCTGTACCCGCACTTCGGCTATGTAGCCGCCAACGCGTGGTATCACAGGACTGATGTTGGATTCAATTTGTGCGTCGTCGGTTTCTTCGTGATGCTGGGCGTGGATAAATTTAACCAGACCAAAAGTGCCACCAGCAAGTATCATGATGATGAAGACGACGACAAATCTCTTGCTGATTTTTCGTTTTTTCGGTTCTGCTTCTGCCTTGTCATTAGCGTTTGTATAAATGACTTTTGCGTCGGTAGTTTGACTTTCCATTGTTCTATTTTCTTGTAAAATGTTTGTTGTTGTAAAGTGTTTGTGTGGTATTGTACTATTGCCTTTCGACATCAAGAATGCCGACGGTTTGTAAGAGTTTCTTGTAGCTCACTGCTGCGTCAGCCTTCGCGAAAGCATAGTTCAGTCTTGCTTGAAGCTGTGCCACATCTGCTTCCAATAAATCAGTTGTAGTAGCTAGGCTGTTGTGGTATTTGTTATTTACAATGCGGTAGTTTTCCTCGCTTTGCTCCACGGCAACTGAATAAACATCTATCTTCTTTTTACTAAGCAAATAATTTTCGTAAGCCTGCGTGGTTTGCAGTCTAATGCCATCTTCGAGCATGCCTTCATTGGCTTGGATTTCTGAAAGGCGAGCCTTAGCCTGCGTCACTTTTGCATCAGTTTTCCAAAGAGAGGAAGGGCTGTATTTGAAGCCTACACCCACGTTTACCGCATCTTTAATGGTTACCAGATTTTGGACATAGGCACCAATGTAACCTCCAGTCACGGCGAGTGAAGGATAGTAATCGCTCTTGGCAAATTGTATGCCGGCCTCGGCTGCCTTTGCTCTGAAAGCTAATGCTGCAGCGTCTTTCCGGTTTTGAAGAGCTGTTGTTTCCCAGTCGAGAAGATTACGGTCGCTGGCTGCTGTTTCAAAAACGGTGTCGGTTTCAAGGAAAGTACCATCGGGCAAACCAAGCATGAGGTTCATGTTTTGGTTGCTGATGTGCATGTTGCTCTCGGCATCCAAAAGAGAGAGTTCTACATTGCTTTGTTGGAGCTGCGATTTGAGTAAATCATTGCGAGCGAGGAGGCCATTTTGCTCCATATTGCTTAGTTCGCGTACTCGTTCTTTCGATTGTCTAAGGTTTTCTTCAACCAGCTTTACGGCGGCGACAGATTTATACAAATTGCTATAGGCAGCAATAGTATTTTGGATGACCTCTGCTCGATCTTTTTCAGCGTCGAGTTTCGTAGCCTCGTTCAGATATTTTGCACTTTCTATGCCACTTTGAATTTTGAAACCTGCAAATAAGGGAAGGGAGGCGTTGGCAATAGCATAAGCTGCTTCGTTGGGCGAGGGTAGCGCACTTGGTTGGGTTGTCGGTTCGCCGGTTGTACTACTTCCGCCAGTCTTGATTTTTAAGTCCATATCTGTATTCAAAAGGCGCAAATAGGAACCAGAAATGTTAAAATCAGGAAGTCGTCGCTCCTTGGCTTCTTTGTAGGAAGCACTTGTCTGGAGCATCTTTGCGCTGCTGGCACGCAGTTGTTTGCTGGCGGCTAGGCTCAGGTTGATGGCTTCATTTAGGCTGATATGCTTTACTTCTTGCCCCAGTGTAAAGAGAGGAGAAATCAATAAAACGGTAGTAATAAATGTGCTGATATTATACCTCATAAGTAAGGGTGGCTTTGACTACTTTCTTTAAGTGTGTTTTTAATTTTTTCAGAAGTTTTTCCTGACAGGATTCTTCGGAGTTATGGTGATTGTCCTGGGCAACCATATAATAAGAAGCGCTAGTTGTCGCTTGGTATATCGTGCCAATGATGGTCATGACCAAAAGTGGAATATCGATATTTTTTGAAAAAACCTTTTGCTTTTGCCCTTCAGAAATTAATTTGGTAATAAGCTCCAGGTTGCGTCTCTTTTGCTCTGTGAGCATGATATTGAGTCCATCATGCTCTTCATTGAGTTGCGCTCGCATGGTAATCCGGTGAAAGCTTTTGTTCTTCATCATCCTTTCCACCAAGCCGTCAACAACGCGCTCTACTTTGGTGAGGGAATCAATTGTTTTGTCCTTGAGTAGATGCTCAATCTCAATTCGTCCAACTGCAATCCTAGCGGACATCACAGCCTCAAGCAATCCTTCTTTCGATTTGAAATAATAGGATATCATCGCCACGTTTACGTTCGCGTCTCGGGCAATGTCACGCACCGAAGTGCCTTCATAACCATGTTGGGCAAATAGTGTTTCGGCGGCTTTGATAATGCAAAGCTCTTTGCCGGTAAACACCCTTTCGGATTGGTCTATTTCGTTTTCCACGCCGCAAAATTAAACGATTGTTTGAATTAATCAAACGTTTGTTTAGTTTTTTTAAAAAATGCTTAGAAAATCCCCCATTTCCCCCCTTTTTTCTCTTTTAAATCAACATGTTTTGGTTTTTTCAAAGGGCTTATTTCTATTCTCTAATACCGAAGCTTTTCCTCTGTCAGCAAGCCTTGCAGGCCTGAAATCTGATAATAAAACAGTAATACCTTTGCCACCCTTGCAATAATAATTCCAGCATTTTCGCAAGGTTCAAGGCATGGTTTTTTGTGCGGAAAGGACATTGGCTTTTAAGGTTTATTCCTACTGAAGGTTTGCTTTAAATACCACTATAAGTATAAGCCTTTTGTTGTACTGTAAATTTGGAAAATCATGGCAAAGCCCACAATCTTAGTCAAACGTAGTTACGAAAAAGCCCAAAAATCAGATGGGGTTAGGGTGTTGGTAGATAGAATTTGGCCACGGGGCGTGTCGAAGGAAGACGCTAAGATTGAAGAATGGGCTAAAGACCTCGCACCGACTACAGAACTCCGAAAATGGTTTGGCCACAAGCCTGAATTATGGCCGGAGTTTCAGAAGAAATACTTTGCTGAAATGAAGAAAAATGAAGCAATAGAAAGCTTCATTGAAGCACATAAAAGCGACAAGGTCTTGAGCTTAATTTATTCTGCAAAGGACGAAGAGCACAATCAGGCATTAGTGCTACAAAAATTCCTGGACGAGCATTTCTAAGCTCAATAAAAAATGGAACATTCCTCGAAATCTTTTAAAAACCAAAATCAAATAATCATGGACGAAAGACATTCCGTACGCATTTTAGACATTAAGCAGGTGACCCACGATGTGCGCAGTTATCGCGTAGAAAAGCCCGAAGGATATACATTTATTCCCGGTCAAGCCACAGAAGTTTGCATCGACAAACCAGAATGGGAAAACGAACGTCGTCCCTTCACTTTTACTTCATTAAATGAAGATGATACCCTAGAGTTTACCATCAAAAGCTATGAACAACACCATGGCGTGACGGATGCTTTAATGCACTTGAATGTGGGCGATAGCCTTATTCTCCATGATGTTTGGGGAGCGATTTCCTACGGAGGCGAAGGCTACTTTATTGCTGGCGGTGCAGGCATTACACCGTTTATTGCTATTCTTCGCGATTTGAAAAAACAGGGTAAGCTGGGCAACAATAAACTCTTCTTTTCCAACAAAACTTCGAAAGACGTGATATTGGAAAGTGAGCTGAAAGAAATTTTAGGCGATAAGGCCGTTTTTGTACTTTCAGACGAAACCGCAGAAGGGTATGTAGATGGCTATATCAACGAAAAGTTCTTGAAAGATCGGGTATCCGATTTCAGCAAGCATTTCTATATCTGCGGTCCCGACCCTATGATTATGGCTATTACCGTGATTTTAGAAAATCTCGGCGCAAACCCTGAAGGAGTTATTTTTGAAAAATAGGACACGCTATTTACAATAAAATCGCCGCGCAGCTATCTACGCGGCGATTATTTTTTGGCGACATAAGCACTAACAATGTGCTGAACTTGCGGATTGTTATTTTCAAAAAATATTCTTAGAAAGGAAAGCTTTTAGATGCCTTTTAAAGGCACAAGCCAACCTGTTTTGAGTGACATTTCAAAAAAGCTTTCGTCCACGTTCTATGCAACCATTCAGGCCTCTTCAACGTCCTTTTTAGAACTTTCTTCTCTGTGTTTCTCCTCTACAAGTTCTTCTACCGTTTTTTCTTGTTGCTCTGCGTCCCAAGTGCTGCGTTTGGCTGAGTGTATTTTCTTAGCCTCATCGATAGAATGGCTGGTAAAGAGATGGTCGTCTTCTTCGGCCAAATCAGCAAGCTTGATGTAAAAATCCTTCAGTGCAATCAATTCATCCTCTGTCAAGTCTTCAATATCTATCAATCTATTGCTGGCCGCCTTGTTAGCTGCAATGAGCTCATTGAGCTTCAATTGAAGCGCCACCGTGTCTTTGTTTTGGCTTTGCTGGATTACGAAAACCATGAGGAAGGTGATGATAGTCGTACCTGTATTAATGACCAACTGCCAGGTCTCGGAATAGCCGAAAAACGGGCCACTTATAGCCCATACAAGCACAATTAAAACCGCCAAAATAAATGCTACAGGTCTTCCGGTAACCTTGGTGGTTACGGTAGAAAACTTGTCGAACATTCTTTTCAGTTTACTGACTTTCCTTGGTTTTTCTTTGCCCATTTTGAGGTGTTTTTTTGCGTTTAAGACCGGGAAATATTCTTTCAAAAATTGACCCAACAAAAAATGCGCCCCGAAGGACGCACCAATTTTATGGAGGCAATTTGCCAGTTTTATTTTTTCTTTTTCGGCGTAAAAATCGCTATCATTCTACGACCTTCCATCTTTGGCATACTTTCCAAAGAACCCACTTCAGCAAGCCTTTCAGCGAATTTTAGGAGTAATAATTCCCCTCGTTCCTGGAACATAATTGCGCGACCACGAAACTGCACATAGCATTTCACTTTATCGCCATCTTGCAAAAACTTCTCCGCATGTTTCGATTTGAAATCAAAGTCATGGTCATCCGTGTTTGGTGTGAAGCGAATCTCCTTCACTTCACTCTGCTTGCTCTTCGCTTTCTGCTCTTTATCTTTCTTTTTCTTTTCGTAAAGAAACTTGTTGTAGTCCACGATGCGGCAGACTGCGGGTACGGCCTGCGGAGAAATCTCCACCAAATCCATCTCTCTTGCCTGAGCCATCTTTAGGGCTACATCTACTTGATATACCCCCGGTTCAATGTCTTCGCCTACTACTCGCACTTCCGGGCCAACGATTTCTTCGTTGATGC
>JBDTKK010000056.1:0-6868 GCA_039935335.1 Chitinophagaceae bacterium | reverse complement strand
GGTGTTTGAAATGTGGATAAAGGACAAGGCACAGCACATGAGTAATATTATCCGCACTACGCCACTCATCATTAGGCCATGAACTAGGCCAGTAAAGGGATACAGCTCTTAAAAATTATTTCTGCGGCAACACTTTTTCTTGAAAAATGATTTTCAAAAAAGGAAACTTGAAGTCATTATGGTAGAAATGCAATGAAACAAACTCGGCAGCGTTAATTGAAAAGGGCTACCCTATTTTCGCTCTGCAATCTTTAGCCTCCCAATGGGTGCATCCATACTTCCTGCATGAAGATTTCCATCATTATCGTCAACTACAACGTCCGGTACTTTCTGGAGGTTTGCATCGATAGTGTTTTGCGGGCTACATCTAATCTACAGGCCGAAATAATTGTTGTAGATAACCATTCAAAAGACGATAGCATGGAGATGCTCCGAGAGCGATTTCCGGAAGTTATTAGGATTGAAAACAGAGAAAACAGAGGCTTCTCGCAGGCCAATAATCAAGGTGTAGCCATTGCAAAAGGTGAATACATTTTGTTCCTAAATCCAGATACGGTAATGCCAGAAGATTTTCTGGAAAAGACCATCACATATTTGGATGCTCACCCCGAAGCTGGTGCTTTGGGGCCGCGACTTATAGATGGCAAAGGCCGCTTTGCTCCGGATGGCAAGAAGTCCTTCCCCAGCTTTACCGTAGCTCTTTTTAAGTCGTCAGGTATCAACAAAATATTCCCTCGTTCTCGTTACTTCAATAAATATTATGCAGTACACGTTGGCGAACATGAAACCGCTCCGGTTGAAGTATTGTCTGGCTGCTGTATGATGGTCAGGGCAACGGTTATAGCCGAAATTGGTGGTGCATTTGACGAAGACTATTTCATGTATTGTGAGGATGTGGACTTATCCTATCGCATTACGAAAGCTGGCTACCAAAACGTCTATTTCCCCGAGGTAAGTTTGGTGCATTATAAAGGGGAAAGCACCCGAAAAGCGACGCTGAAATACATCCGTATTTTCAATGAAGCTCTAGCCACATTTGTGCGCAAACACTATAGTAAAGGCGAAGTGCGGATGTTCATTTTTGCCATTCAGATTGGTATTGCGATGCGGGCAGTTTTGGGAGCTTTAAAAAGTGTCTTTCGCATCCTTCGCCTTCCCCTTTTCGATACCCTTGTTTTGCTGGTTACGCTCTATTTGATGAAGGATTTTTGGGTGGGAAGTATTAAGGCGGCAAAGCCTGTGCCCGCCAATTTCATCTTGGCCACTTTCCCTGCCTACATTTTCTTATGGATAGTTTCACTTTGGCTCAATGGCGCTTACGACAATCCTTATCGTCCCTTGCGCGTGGTGCGCGGCATGGTGATTGGATCCGTAATGATTCTTGCTTATTATGGCTTGCTCGATGCCTCACTTAGGTATAGTCGCGGCTTGATAATGCTAAGTGGCGTAGTTGGTACGGTTGTCTTGCTGGCACTCCACGAAACCCTTTATAGGCTTGGTATTCTCCGGTTCATTGCGCAAGAGGATGAGCAACGAAAAGCAGTCATTATTGGCTCGGAAGCTGCTTACGAAGATGCCGCATTATTGCTCGGCAAAGTTCAAAATGCACCTTACCTGTGTGGACGAATTTCAGTGTCGGGCAAGCATCCAAACACTGCATTGGCTGATATTTCCAAGCTAAATCCTGTGCTTTATTCTTCTGGCATTGGCGAAGTTATTTTCACGATGGATTCTATGCCTTATTCCCGAGTGCTTGAAGAAATGCAGCGATGTGGTGATGCCTATGATTACAAAATCCATGTTGGCGGAAGTAGAGGTTTTGTGGGGAGCAATTCCAGCCATGCCGCGGGGGAACTATACACCATTGGCCATCGATATGCACTGGCGCAATTTGCCCAACAAAGGAATAAGCGCGTGTTCGATTTAGTCGCCTCTTTAGTGATGCTGTTCAGCTTCCCCCTGGTGGCATTTCGTGTAAAATCTCCATTGGGTATGCTAAAAAATATCTTCCTTGTAATTTCTGGAAAGCGCACCTGGGTGGGCTATACAGCGGATTTGGCAACTGCGCAAAACCTGCCTGTTTTAAAGTCGGCAATCGTCCCTTGCTTCAATATTATTTCTAGCTTTGTACCTGATGAAGCGGTGCAATTACAGGCTGCGAAAGACTACGCCAAGCGATATACACCTGGCGTAGATACCGGATTTTTCTGGAGAAATTTCCGCTGGTTGGGTAATGCTTGAAAGCTTTCTCTAGGTTGCCTTTTTAGAAATTAAAATTGATTCCAAGTCGAACTAGCGAAATATCATATCCCACTTCAGCAAATGCACCAATACCGGGCGTGAAGTTGTATTTGGCACCGATAAATAGTCCTGCAATCGGATCTACTGTGCTATAGGTGTGAGAATCGTAACTATCCTTGAAACTCGAGGATCTAATACCAACTGTAACACCGCCATAGGGGTCAAACTTGTTGTTTTTGTTTTTGAGAATAGTGAGGTGATAAGTACCCCGAACGGCAACCATTATTGAGTTGTAATCATACGTATCGTCGTTGTATCTTCTATGGTCTCCTTTGTAGGCAATCACACCGCCAATGCCAATAGTACCTGGGCCAACATTTCCTATAATTCCTTGATCATAATAGACACCAATAATGGGAAGGAAAGACCTTGTCGCATCATTGAAATGGTCGTAACCGTAGGCATAATCTACACCCGCTCCAAGAAAAATCCCTATCGTTTTTGAACCTTTATCAAAAGCCGGTGCAGCACCGCCCTTTTGAGATTTCTTCGCATTTGCGATACCAACAGTACAAGCCAGAATCAAGGCTGTACCTAATGCAAATTGTTTTGCAAACTTCATTTTTACTGTTTTTTGGTTTCGATGGTGTCAATAGAAACAACCGTGCCAAAACATCGCGTTGAAAAGCCAAAATTATTTGTTTCGCTTGGGCGAAAGGAAAATGCGGGAAAGCGATAAGCTTTGGACCAGAAAATGAGCAGCCCTAGCGGACAGTTTTCTTCTTATTCCGCTCATAATCTTCAAACACAAAACTCCCCAATCCGTCCAGCGACGAGTAGAATGCTTTGCCACCATTCACTTCTGTAAATTCCCGTACAAAGGCCTGCAGATAAGGGTCTCTGGCTATCATAAACGTGATCACAGGAATCTTTAAACGCCGTAATTGTCCTGCAAGATTGAGTGTGCGGTTCATCACTTTTGTATCAATGCCGAAAGAATTCTTGTAGTATTTCTTACCGATTTTCAAGCAGGTTGGTTTTCCATCTGTAATCATGAAAATCTGCTTGTTCGCATTCTTCCTTCTTCTTCTTAAAATATCCATTGACAATTCAAGTCCAGCGACAGTATTTGTATGGTAAGGCCCGACTTCGAGGTAAGGCAAATCCTTCATCTCAATTTGCCAAGCATCATTGCCAAACACGACGATATCGAGTGTGTCCTTTGGGTAGCGCGTACTAATTAATTCGCTCAAGGCCATAGCCACCTTCTTGGCCGGCGTAATGCGGTCTTCTCCATACAAAATCATCGAGTGCGAGATGTCTATCATCAATACTGTCGAGGTCTGCGTTTTATAATCCGTTTCGTGAATCGATAAATCTTCTTCGCGCATCGAAAAAGCATCTACACCATGATTGATGTACGCATTGCGGATAGAATCCGTGAAGTCAATACTCTCCAAAGAATCACCGAATTCGAATGGTCGAATCTCAGGATTAAGCTCATCGCCTTGCCCTGTTTTAAAAGTCTGGTGGTTGCCGGATTTTGTCTTCTTGAGCTTTCCAAAAATCTCGTCAAGTGCACGCCGACGAATACCTTGCTCGCTCTTGGCCGTTATTTTCATCCCTCCTTGGATACCGTCATCTTTGAGGTATCCATTGGCCTTTAGGTCTTCAATAAAATCGCCGATACCGTAATCATCGTTGGTCAGTTTATGCTCTCTATCCAATTGTGTGAGCCAGTTGAGCGCCTCCGCAGCATCGCCGCTGGTGAACTGCAACAACTGCATAAAAAGGTCGAGCAATCTCTCGAACGGAGGCTTGTTATTCTCTTCTGGGCGGTATTGGGAAAAATGAAACCCCTGCATAGATGTTGTTCTCCTTTTAAAAAATAATCTGAAAAATCAAATACTCAATTCTTCTGAAAGTAGCGTGAATAGTAGCTTTCAACGCGAGCTCCGCCGAAGTTAGTACCAACAGATTTCCTCTGCCATAGAATTCTTTGAATGGCTCTTTCGCAAAGGCTGCTACATTTAACACCGAGCCAATGAATCAAAAAGCTATAGCCTTCAATGTTCCTGCGCCTTGGTGGTGGGTTTGTATTCCGCTGCTACAAGTCTTCTTTCTTGCCTTCATCATAAAGCCCGAAGGGCTTGAATGGTTCATTTTCGGGTCGCAGATTTTAATCACCGCACTCTCCTCCTGGCGCTTGTTCTGCGATGGCCGGCCATATTCGCTCAACAAGGTCTGGTGGCTCTTTACAATTGTCTTTTTAGGAATAATCCCATCGCTGCAATTAGCAGTGCATACCATGCCTTGGCATACAGGCGACATCACGTTACGCACGATGCTTCACGCCAACGGACTTATTCTTGTATGCCTTGGTATTTTCGAGTTTATACGCTTGTGGATGTCTCGAAACTTCAGACCGGAAGCAGAGCCAGCACCACAGGTAGTCCCACCCATTCTTATCCGCCAATTTTCCTTTCTAGCACCGGCAATGATGATGGGCTGTGGCGCGGCATTACTGATGGTATTAGGTTGGAAAGGTTTGCTGATGCGAGGCCACATGGAAACCGCGCTATGGCAGCACAGCACTACGTTTCAGCTCCTTTTTGATAAAGGAATTCGCGGTACAATGCTCTGGTGTTGTCTTGCCGCGATTGTCCTTTATCGCCAGCATAAATTGGAGTTAAGCACGCTGCTTTCTGTTTTAATTCCGGCTATCATTTTCAATTTTCCGCTTGCGCTTCCTCGTTATCTAGCGCTCACATTTTACCTGAGTTGGGGATTAGCCGCAGGCCTAAAATTCTTCCGTCAACGCTATTCATTTTCACTGGTTGTACTTGCTTTGTTTGTGTTCGTAGCGCCACTCACCAGCATCACACGCTACACGGGTGATGCACTCGGCACACGTATTTCCCATCCTTCAGAAGTTTTCCAGAAAGCCGTACTGGTAACGGATTACGACGCGTGGTCTTCGCTCTGTCGCACCATGCAATATTGCGATACTGCGGGCAATACAGGTGGCATGCAATTGATTGGCGTTTCACTCTTTTTCGTTCCGCGTAGCGTATGGCCAACAAAACCAATCGGTAGCGGCGCTTTTCTTTTTAATGAATTAGGACTTGGATTTAATAATGTCGCTTGCACCTTTCTCGCAGAAGGCTATATCAATTTCGGCTTTCTTGGAAGTATAATTTTTGCGGCCTTGCTGGCACTATTTATAGCTCGGTATGATGGTTGGTATTGGCGGCGCGGTGGACGGATCCGCTTCACCCTTCCAAGGTTATTTTACACAGTTTGTATCGGCATGTTGTTCTTCATTCTTCGAGGAGATTTATTATCCTCCTTTGCCTACACCATGGGCTTTGCCGCGATTTTTATTTTTTGGCAAGGTTTGTTTTTTTGGAGAATTAAAAAGCCTAAAGACGTTGTCTAAACCAACCTTTTCTGTAATAAGGTTGTTGATGTGCGAATGCGCTATTCTTTACAAAAAAATCTAAAGACCTATTCTTCAATCATCCAATGTCCGTCCATCAATTAGTGCAACACCAGCAAATCCCAGCTTCGCTTGAAAAAGTCTGGAAATTCTTTTCGAGTGCCAAAAACCTGCAAACGATTACGCCGGAATACATGAATTTCCACGTTACCTCCGGTGACCAACCGGAAGAGATTCATCCAGGTCAAATCATCACCTACACTGTATCCCCTGTGCTCAGCATTCCCGTGTTTTGGATGACCGAAATAACGCAGGTGCAGCCGCTCAAAATGTTTGTAGATGAACAGCGGCGAGGACCTTATAAAATGTGGCATCACCAACATCATTTTATAGAGAAAGATGGTGGTGTTTTCATGACCGACATTGTGCATTATCAATTACCGCTCGGCTTCCTGAGAGAGCTTACCCGTTGGCTTTTCGTGAAAAGGCAACTTGAAAACGTTTTTGCCTTTAGAACGCAAAAAGTGAAAGAAATTTTCGGGTAACGCTACAGGAAATCGCTCGAAAAACAAAAAAAACTACAAGCCTGTAAGCCGGATTCTGTACTTCCACCAAGGGCGGAATTGATTATCATTTATCTGGTTGTTGCATCGCTACAACAATCTAGCTGCCAACCCACGGATGCGCGCCCAGCAAAGCTGAGAGCCCGAACGAGCCGCTCGGTATCACCCGCCTATTTGGCATTTCAGCACGCAAGGTTTACCCGCTGCGCATGTTGCCACACGCCGCCGTAGGCTCTTACCCTACATTTTCACCTTTTCCCGCCGTAGCGGGTAGTCATTTTCTGTGGCACTTTCTGTCTTCGCGCTTCCGCGAATCCCAGCCGTTAGCTGGTGCGCTGCTCTATGCTGTCCGGACTTTCCTCCCCAACAATTTTCATTGTCAGCGCGATAATCCGGCTTGTAGTTTCGAACAAAGATAGGAGGAGAAAAAGCCAAAAAGTTTCCGAAAAACAAAGCTCAAAACAATAAGGGTTGCGTTGCTAAACCAGTATTCTTTCGCTCATGTTCCAACAACCATTTCTTTGCGGCAAGTCCGCCAGAATAGCCTGTGAGCGCGCTATTGGTGCCCACTACCCTGTGGCAGGGAATTAGAATGGCCAATGCGTTCATGCCATTGGCAGTTGCT